>NZ_DAHVNP010000025.1 GCF_027319265.1 Ferrimicrobium sp.
TGCCTCCGTCTTTTCCTTGCGGATGGATTTGAGTGCATCAGTGGTGCCAACTGGATGGGCAACAATGGAGATCGACTTTCGAACCCCTGGAGAGAAGACCAACGCATGGAGGAATGATGGAGGTACATCGATTCGTGGCCAGTCACTGATCCAGAGGACCGTTGAGAAGCCTGAATCAGAACGAAAACGATCCCAGTGCTCGGAGATCGCAACCGGTCCGGCGGTGGCAAGCTTTGAACCGGGTTGGCCTGGCACGATGTTCTCCATAGGGTCATAGGCAGAGCGGACAATGGCCGCCAGTTCGGCGGCCGCCAACCAATGCTGGACTCTCAGTCCCGAGGTTCGTAGGCTGTGTTCAATCGCGGCCATGTCCGCCGAGAGCACTGCTGCTGCACCGCGCATCCCTCGACCAGCCGAGGCGATGGCCTTGGAGGCTGCCTTCATGTCAAGGGCAATGGTAATCGTGGATCGATGCGTTGAAGAACCTACTGAGGTCTGATCGAGCAATGACTGATAGGCCTCATCGGTCCAACTACCGTCATGGAGGCCCTGATGCTCATACCAGCCCGCGACGCCAACGCCTGGGTCAGGTACCGTCGACTCCAATACCTGCAAAGCAGCACAGGTACCGGACTCAGCTAATTCTTGTCGTCGCGAGTAACGCACCGTGGTGTCTTCGCCGGACCTCGGCTGACCAATCCTTGTGATCAGTCTGCGGGAACCGCTGAATGGACGATGGACCCGCTACTTCTTGTGGAGGGTATCCTTCACCTTGTCGATGCCCTCCTCGACCTTCTCCTCGACCTTGCCGACCTTCTCCTTGACCTCACCGGCCTGGCGATCTGCTGTGCCCTCTGACTTCAGGTCCTCGTTCCCGGTCAGGTCGCCGACGGCTTCTTTCGCCTTGCCCTTCATCTGATCTTTCTTTCCAGCCATGTACTTTGTCTCCTTCAACGTCGGCACGCGTGCCGAACTCCTGGCGCCCTGATTGCGAGCCTACCGTGGATCCCACAGCAACCTTTCACCTCCCCTGCCGCCTCAAACAGCATCCTGACCTCGTGATTCGTAAAGTCGTCTCGGACGGTCTCAAATGTCAGGCGTGCCGGATGTGGATCGTGAACAACCCCAAGCCGGGCTCGAGGCACTGCGCGCCGAGAACACACAACAAGCCAGCAAGATCGAACGCCTTTCTCGCAAGATCACCGAGCTGAAACAGCGGTTGAACCAGGGGTCGGAGAACTCGTCGCTCCCGCCGTCGACCGACTCGCTAAAGCGGCAAGCCGAAGGGACCAAGACCTGAGCGGATCGTCGGGCTGAGGCCAACGCGAAGCGCAAGGGCGATGTCGAACGCCGCCGTGGCAAGCAACCCGGTGCACCAGGGAAGAACCTCAAGCTGCGTGCGGTCTCCGATAAGATCGCCATGCACGAGCCAATCCACCCGTAGCTCGTGCGGGGCGGACGAGGAGGGGATGGAGCGACGCCAGGTGTTTGACACCCGGACCCGACCCTCTTATCCATGGAGCACCGGTCGGTCAAGCTACGTTGTCCGTGCAGGAAACTCAATGCGGGCACGTCCCCGAAAGAGTCGACCACGCCTGCGAGCTACGGACCAAACGTACGCGTCACCATGCTCTACCTCCTCTTCGACAAGCACCTCTCGGTGGAACCAGCTGCAGACATAATGTCGACCATCCTCGGTGCGAAGGCGTCCACCGGGTTCGTCGCCCCTCTAGCGAACGAGGCAGCCAGCGGACTTACCTGGTTCATCGACGTGATCCGGCGCCGTCCTACGCCCAACCTCGTCGCCCACGCCAATGAGACCTCTGCCCAGGTGCCGATCGCGAAATGGTGGTTCCACGCCGTCTCGAACAGCCTCCAGGCCCACCTCTTCGCCAGTCCTACCCGGCTCACGTCTGCCCCCGACGAAGCAGGCGTGCTGCCCGAGTTCGCTGGGGTGATGGTGCAGGACCGTCCTGCCATGTATTTCAAGTACGACAAGGCGCACTATGCGATCTCTTTGGCGCACGTTTTTCGTGAATTAGAGCCGGTCGGCATTGGGTGGAACCAGGGGTCGGCCAACGACACGGCGGTCATGTTGCGCGAGATCGACAACTCCGCGCACGATGCCCGGAGTACCGGCACGACTGCTCGTTTCGCTTCTGACATCACCCACAGGATCGAGCGCAGAGTATTCGACCGTCAAAAGCGCTCGTCCCAGGGCCGATTCGGTGAGGGCACCGATGAGTGATCGACGGCGCTGACGAGTCACAGCTATTCACTCGGCATCGCTCATGGAGCTTGGTCGCAGACCCTGATCGAGGGGGTTGAGTCTGACGGGCAAAGCAACTACCCTCGCATGCTCGGTCACTCACTGTGATGGCACGAGCCGCCTCCAGCGCTCTACGACCGTGAAACCAAGACGTTCATAGACGCCTTAAACCTCAGGGCTTGCGGTGAGCACCCCGCAGCGAGCGCTCCCAGTGAATCCGTGCGTAAGGGCGCGCAGAGTCACCGCCGATCCGTAGCCATTTTCACGCGCCTCAGCAACTGTTCCTACCGCAAAGATGGCGACAGCGTCGGCGGCTACTACCGACATCGCACAGCTCACAAGCACCCCGTCTACCTTGCCAAGGTGCCACTGGATCTCGTCACACTCAAGGTGTGCAGGGTCCAGAAGCTTTGTTGCGTTTGCGGGCGGCGTGCCGAAAACAGCACCGAGTACCTCGGTAATCGCGAGATCGTCATGCGCGCGGCGCATGCTCAAAGTGAGACCAGGTAATTCTTGACCTTGAACTTCATCAGTGACTAGCGACGTCGCCATCAAGAGTATCTCATCCTCCGCGAAGAGCCCCATATCACTTAACGCCTCATCGACTTCGTCGGGAACGCTTGGCCGGAGCCGTGCGGCCCAGGACACTCCGCTGGCAGCGAGTCGTACTGCAAGTGCGCTTGCATCCTCGGGGTAGCGGTCCCATCGAGACCACATATCCTGTTGTGGGGGCGCCCCGGGACTGTGGTCATTAGGCCGACCAAACCCTGCCGTGCATCGCGCCAGGCACCAACTCGGCCCTGTGATATGGCTTCACACGCCACGAGCATCCCGGTCGCCGCCTCATCTGCATTGGGTGCCCGGTTCCAAATGGGACTGAGGCTAGCCCAACCTTTGCATTCCCCAATCCAAAGTTCCCACTCCAGAATTACCCCACCCTGAGTGAGCGACCTCTGTGCATGCCTACCGTAGGCAGGCACTCTGGAATATGTCCTGACAGAACGCTTCGGGGGAGTGCTCCAGGGACAACTTCGGCTCGTAGATACGGCATGGAGGGTTCGCTAGAGCACGACAAATAGTTCGAGACTCTTGACGCTCCCCAATGAATCCTTGGCAGGAAAGAGGGTGTCGTTACCGCGTTAGGCGGGCTGTGGGAGGGAGGAGATACGAAGGTGAGTTACGACTTGCTGGGCTGCTGGTGAGGTTTGGCTTGCTCCTCACGTGAGGGTAGCCCTGTGCTTTCACTGCGGGCCTCCATCAGCTCTGAGTCGTGACGAAGGAGGGTCCTTGGTGTCGCTGGATTGCTTCGTGACGGGCTCGTGCATCCGCCGAGAGCGCCGCTTGTAGCTCATCGACACTGAAGATCCTTGAAGCGAGAAGGAGTGACCCTTGCAACCTCAAGAGTTTGGCAACAGCCGCTGCCCTGTGTGGCAATTCTCGATGGGTCTTGCACCGCTTCCACCAACCGATCACACTCGAGAAGGTGGCTCGTCAACTCCTTGTCCGCTGCCGGGATAGAACCGCTGAAGATGCCCACTAGAAGAAAGTTGAAGGTGCCCACTGGAAGGAAAACGAGGAAAGTCGTTGAAGCGGGGTCGGCGCGAGAGTGCCGCTGCGAAACTTTTGGATGCGGGCTAGGAGTCGCTGCTGGCTTTCTTATCGGTGCTGATCACCTCTTGGCGCACCATCACGAAGTCTCCGGCGCTTGGGTTCACCTTCCACCACGCGACCGTATCGCCGGTATATGCCGGGACCGCACCACACACAGTCGTCGTGAAGAGATAGCCGTGCCGAAAACTCGGATCACCACCGATCTCTGGACTCTCTTGATCCGCCGCATTCGAGGCGCTGAGCAAGATCCACTGCCCCCCAACAAAGGCTGCCACCGCACCCTGAAAGCAGCCACCCCCTACCTCTCGGATCAGAAACGCAGGACCCGAAAGCCCAGAGAGCGAGGCCACCGGAATCGTGGCAGAGGCAAGATACATCGCTCCTTCTGTAAAACCAAAGGGCGATTTCAGCGCCGCTACCGTGTTCCATGATCGATTCGATGAGTACTCATAGATCTTGATTGGCAACCCATCTGGCGCCCATGGAAAAGCGGCGACCGCATCGTAGCGTCCGTCGAGGAGAACGACTTTGCTCCTTGCCCCAACAAATTGGCGCTCACTCGATCCCGTTGGGAGGACTGGCACTTGGCGACGCCGTGCATCCCGGTAATACGTCACATCGGTCGTAGCAAGGAGCCGAGTCAAAGCGACCTCCATAGTTTTCATCTTCTGATTCGTACGAGGACGTGAGAATCGAGCCGGCGAGTTTGGGGCTGTAGGCTTGCTCGAGCCCGAGTTCGACGCTGCGGTCGAGCCACAAGCCCCCAACAACACACTCCCTATGACGACGGATACCGTTCGCCTCCACCGCACTGACTGCATCATCCTCCCGCCTTTGACTCGCCGACTCCGACTGAGGGCCCGACACTGCCAGCCGTCGGACTTCTCTCCTCCCGCCACCTTGGGCGTCTCGCATCTCATAGCTCTGATGCGAACGGCGACCTGTTCTCCTCGACCCTCAGGACCAGTCAGATAAACAATACCGGCAGCGACCTCGCGACATGGATGCCTCGCAATCTGGCAGCACGGCGATCTGGCAGCGTAGCGATCAGCACTGAAGCAACGACAGGCGCGGGCCCTTGTGCCTCGTCCACTTCGCCTATGAGACGTTTGGGACTTCATCGCAGGGATTGGTAGCTCAGTTAGCGTCGATGGCATGGACAATGAGTTCCGCCACAACCGTCGGGTCCTCGAGCTGGGGCAAGTGAGCCATACCTGAACGCAAGCGATGGTAGCCGTTTGGAAGGCGCTCAGCCAGCAAGTGCTTGGTCTCGACAATGAAGGGAATATCAAGAGCGCCACAAGCCACGAGTGTTGGGGCCATCACCTTTTCAAGTTGACCCCATACATCGATACCACTCGCTCCCGCCCTTTCAGGAACGCCGTGAGAGGATGACCCTGTTCATGTCAAAGAAGAGCTCACGGACGGGCCCTCCTACCCTGCCTTCGCCTTGAGTCGGACCGTCGAGCCAGAGCCCGGCCTCGAGGCGGCTCTGTTCCTCTAGGTCACCGACCGAGATCGTCTCCTCGAGCTGCTCGACCAAGCGGGCGGTATCGCCGTCGAGTTCAGGGTCGGGCGCACCACTCACCGACGGAGCGAACAGTACGAGACCTGCCACCCGCTCTGGCGCAAGGACTGTGACATCAAGCGCAATCCCACCGCCAGCAGAGCTTCCCACCAACCATACAGGGGTATCGGTGATCTCGTCAAGGACGGCAAAAAGATCCTTCACATGGGAAAACTCCTCCGGAGAGGGAGACGTCTCTCCATAGCCCCGGCGATCATAACAGATGACGGTAGCTCTCTCGCCGATGGCAGATACCACCTCTTGCCAGCTCCGTTGATCCGTCACTCCTGCGTATAGGAGAATAACGATAGGTTGCCCTCTCTGGAAACGCCTGCCGAATAACTAAACTGACCCACGGTCTACCACCAGTGTTTCACCGAGCAACATCTTCTCACTGTAGCCTTGGAAAGGGAGCGCGACAGGGGCTTGGAGGTTCTTTGTTTCCCGTCCTGTCGTCATAGTCAGCCGAGGCCGCAACAGAGAGTGGTCCTTCGATTCAGCACCTCTCTCGCAGCCGTCATACTTCCCCTGGGTCTGACCCGGGGTGGCACGAGCCAGTCAGGTCCAAACGATCATCGGTGCCAAATGTAGGGAGTCGTCGTGGTAACTGCTGTCAAACCGCTGCGCTCGAGGATGGGTCTTGACATCGGGGAACAATCACTTTGGAGATAGTGCTTACCAGCCGCCAAAGCAGCACCAGCTCTCGCGGCGGTGAGTGCACGGTAGATCCCTTTACCTCGCCAGTCAGGGTGAGTAGCACCGCCCCATAGTCCCGCAAAGTCAGCATTCGGAATCAGCGTCAGTCGACCCGCACACACAATCTCATCATGGACTTCAGCTACCCAGAACTGCTCAGTACCTTGCGATCGATGTAGACGAGCCAATGCCTCCTCTGCCGAAGGGCCACCGTTAAACACCTTCCGCTGCATCGCTGTGGCGCGAGCGATGAGGTCGGCGGCCTCGGCGAGATTGTCGACTCTTCGAACGTTCACCGTCGTCGGAATCGCAACTGAATGCGATAGCAGTTCGGCGGCACCGACCATGACTGTCTCGGGTTCTTCGGCAATGAACCCTGCATTGCATAACTCTTGGTGAAGTTGTTCGGCACGCTCGTCGTGGCCTCGGGTCTTCCACTCGAACTCATCTACTCCAAGTTCGTCCCTGTAGTGACCAATCGTTCGTTGAACGAGACGAGCGATATTATCGATGCCGTCGAGGGATACGTAGCTGACAAAGCCCCCGCCGTCGAGAACACCTCGATAGAGCGGACCATCTCGAGTCCAACTGAGCGCATCGTAGACCTCAGCCTCCCCTCGAAGCTGTGCATCATACGTTGCGAGAAGCTCTGCAGAGCTAGGTTGTGGTGCGTTCACGAAGGTTCACTATAACCCTTGGATCACGTCGGTTGTCCTACGGTCTTTCGAAAACCATTCCTTGGGTGAGTGCTGCAATCGTCGGAGACCACTGACTTCATGGGCCAAACTCGCTCCAGCAAGCTTTGAATCACAATCTTGGCACTGGGTTGGGCCAGATCTGCCAGGTGTTTTCATCATCTCGGAGTTCCGTGAATCACCTCAAGGAAATGGTGCAAGCAACGAGGTTGACGTGTCACGAAGCAGAAGCTAGTCACTTCCATCGCAGACTCTATTGGGATGGGATAAGATACGGATCCTGGACGTATATCCATTCCTGCCCAAACATGCTTCGCGTGCGTGTTAGCTCTCGCTTCCCTTGTCTCGTCCTAGCACACGTAAGCACCTGTGCCATTTGAACATAGCTTGGCTGCGAACCTCCTCATAGTGATGGGTGATGCCCAAGACCTATCTGGGGGACTTGGCATCGCTTCTCTGTTCCGTCTGGGTCTCCAGGGAGGAGCAGTTGGTACGCCTGCGGCTCGATCGACTGGGTAACAAATTACTCGTCCCAAATCGGAGAGCTTACGGATCCGCCCGCACCTAAGTTTGAGGTATGGAAGAGTTGAGCAAGGTGCGGTGGCATGCGGTGGTCTCGCGGGATGAGAAGAGTGCCGGCCTCTTTGTCTATGGGGTGCGCACTACGGGGATCTACTGTCGACCTGGATGTAGTTCACGTTCCCCCCTTCTCAAAAATGTCGAATTCTTCAACACGAGTGCCGAAGCAGAGCTGGCGGGATTTCGCCCGTGTCGACGGTGCCATCCAGCGGATCCAATGCGTTCCGACCCTGCTGCTCTGTCGGTTATCGCAGTGTGCAGGCGCTTGGAGGCCGGCTCTGCCACCGAGGATCTGGCTGCGCTCGCTCGCGAGTTGGGGTGGAGCCTCCGTCATCTGAATCGCCTCTTTCAAGACATGGTCGGCGTCTCTATCAGGAGCTATTCGAGAGCCCAACTGGCTGAGCGCGTGAGAATAACGCTGCACAGCGATCTCTCGATCACCGAAGCCGCCTTTGAGGCTGGATACGGTTCGAGTCGCGCCTTTTACGCCCACGGTGCGACTCGTCTTGGGATGACCCCGGCACAATATCGCTTGGGTGGTGCAGGAGCATCCATCCACTACACCACGCTCGAATCCCCGATCGGCATTGTGCTAGCGGCTTCCACGGCACGCGGTGTTTGCGCCATCAAAATCGACCATGACGAAGCCTCGCTCATTGCACAACTGGTCACCGAATTTCCGATGGCTGACATCGAACGCGATGATGATGAGCTCTACGATATCGCCCTCGTGCTTGCCGGAGCCATTCGAGGTGAAGATGGAGCTACCAAGCTGCCGCTCGACCTGGCTGGTACCGCTTTCCAGGTCCGGGTGTGGGAGGCGCTGCGCACCATTCCAATCGGCGAGACTCGATCGTATTCTCAGATCGCCGAGCAGATCGGCGAACCAACGGCAGTCCGCGCTGTCGCGAATGCCTGTGGCGCCAATCCGACCGCACTTGCGATCCCCTGTCATCGCATCGTACGCAAAAATGGCTCTCTCGGGGGTTACCGATGGGGGATCGAGAGGAAGACGTATCTCATCGCGCAAGAGAAGGTGGATTGATGACTGGCATGCCTCGACGCTGGCCACCAGGCTTCCCGTGGCTAGCCTCCTTCGTCCTCTTGGGCGCAATATGGGGGTGCTCGTTCTGGTGGATCAAGCTTGGGTTGGGTGCGGTTGCCCCGATTGACGTCACCGCCATTCGCCTTGTGATTGGAGCCTTTACTCTCCTTGTCATTCTCGCGATCACCCACGGCACACTACCGCGATCCATTCGCGTGTGGGTTCACCTTTGTGTACTCGCAATCTTTCTCAACAGCATACCCTTCACGCTCTTCGCCTACGGAGAAACACACGTGTCAGCGGTGCTCGCGGGCATTATCAATTCACTGACACCCCTCGCCACGATCGCGATGAGCCTGGCAATCTTTGGCCAGAGACGGCCCAAGCCTGAGGTCATCCTAGGGATCGCAGTTGGCCTGGTTGGGGTGCTTGTCGTGACAGGCATCTGGGATGGTCTTGGCCACAACCAGCTGCTTGGGATAGGGGCCTGCCTCCTCGCTGTGGCCAGCTATGGTATTGCCTTCCCCTATGCACGGCGTTATCTAAGTGCCACCGAGTATGGCCCCGTCTCACTCGCCACCGGTCAAGTCCTCTGCGGAGCACTCCAGACGCTGCCGTTTGCCCTGGTTTTTGGGCATCTTTACCTACAACGACCTCTCCACATCGTCGTCGCGGCGATAGCTGGATTACTCAGTCTCGGGGTCTTTAGCACCGGGATCGCCTACGTTCTTAACTTTCATGTTCTAGAGTCTGCCTCAGCGACCGTCGCCAGCACGGTCACGTACCTCACGCCCTTCTTTGCTGTTGTTGCAGGGATCCTGTTCTTAGGCGAGCCGTTCCTGTGGCGAGAACCTCTTGGTGGGCTTGTCATTCTTGTTGGCGCAGCTCTTGCGCAGGGTCGTCTTCGGCTTCCAGAACCCGAGACCCAGAGCACGATGTTGTCCTGCCTCCCCCGCATCGGCCGCCCTCCTTCGGAGCCGATCGAAACCGACGAGACCTTGTGAAGTCGCTACCCTGGGCGAGACCTAAGGACAACAGAAGGGAGACAATCGCCCTGCTCAAATCCACAAGCACACCCAAAGTCTCCTCGGCAAGCAGTCTGATCGACTAACCTGACCACGGTGACCACCGGGTCGTATAACCGAGTTGACCACCGGTATGCTCACGACCGATCCGGACGAGAGGACGTTGTCTTCCTCACTCACAAACCTCGGTTCCTTCGGTTCGCGCACTCGACCTGCTCGTCGCAGTTCACGAAAGACGTATGGTTAGCTGACACAAACCTGTTCGTGCGCGGTCAAGGGGCACCGCACGATTTCAGTAGGGCGCTAGGAGGTCGGGAAACATCGGAAAGTGTCTGACATTGCGCGTCCACAACTCCGAGCCTGTGCGGATGGCGGTAGCGGCGATGGCGAGGTCAGCACTGTCGACGGTGTGATGACTAGGAAGCCAACGTCGGCCGAGGAAACCGGCCTCCTCCGCGATGTCAGCGTCGACAGCGTGCCAAATCAGAGTCGACAGGAGCGCACGCGTGTCTTCCTCTTCGGATGGACGTATGCCAGCGAGGATCTCTAGGCGGGTGATTTCGCTCGCGTGCAATACGCCCGCTAACCGCTCCCGTTCCCGTTCCCGTTCCAGGAGCACGCTGGCATCTGGGTGGCCGCGAAGATAGTCGATCAGAATCGGCGTGTCGATGAGTGTGCTCACAATCTATGTTGTCCCAGACGAGAGCCGGAACGTCGTTGTTCCACCCATGCTGCACCATCGAGCTGATCGCGACTCCAGGCGCCGAATGCTCGGCGCATGGCCACAAGATCGTCCTCCGTAGAGCGCTCGGAGCCGTAGACCTGCTCGACCGCATCCCGAATCAAGGCGGAGAGCGATCGGCCAGTTCGCATTGCGACTTCGTCGAGCATACGTCGTTCCTGCTCGGTCAGGGAGATCTGTGTTGTCCGCATGATATAGGTCTACATCATGTCGCGCATCTGCCTCGCTGATCACGCGCATAGTTCCCACGCGAGCCGACCGTCTTGGTCTCGATCATCCTTCATAACAAGACCCGCGCTCCGATAAATATCTGACTGGAGCCCACCGATTACCTCCTCGAGCCCGTCCCCGCAGACTCATGAGTTCATTCGGATCACCGATCCCCGTCAACCCTCTGATCATCGGAGTCGTCGGCACCACTCTCTCCCACCTTCCCGCTCCAATGTAGGGAATGAAGGCATGAGCACGCCCGATGGATCGCCCAGATGATCTCGCTTTATCGCCCAAGAGGAGTACAGATACATGAGCGATTACCTTCGGCATCCTCCACCACCCAGTAGCTCGGTGCTCCGGCATCGCTCACCAGTCTTCCACCTGCCTGGATCACTTCACGAAGGCGATCCTCCGCGTCATCGCTAGGGACCCAAACATCCAAGTGCCAACGCTGTTCGAACGTCTGAGGTGGTAGTGCAAGCTCCTCATCAACCTCCCCGGTGTCCTGCCACCACAGTGTCGGGGTCTGATCGCTAGGGTCAGTAGGCTCGCCATTTCGAATCCCCGACCGCAACAGTGCCGCATACAACGGTGCGAGCTGTGCTCCTAACTGGGTGTCAAGGCCAATCTCCACGAGCGTAACTCCTCGGACATCCGAATCAATCCCCAATTCGTCAGCCAAGCTCGAAATCTCTCGTGCGAGGCGGAGGTCGCGATTGGTAATACCGCCAACGTCGCGTGAGGACAAGGTAATAACTACTTCAGAATAGGTCAACGCAATGTCAGGATGATGATCCATGACCTCAGCAGCCGCACCAACTTTATTGACAAACGCAAGACCAATTGCGAAGCTATTGGTGCGAAAACGCGCCCGCAGTTGTTTGTTCAACTGTCTCCAGTCCTTCAGCTCGCCATCTTGTACTTGGTCGGGGCTCAGTAGTTCGCGATCTACGGGCGACATGGATCCCTCCTTTTTGCGGACATGGGGTGGCCTATCACCGAATAAGATCCGCCGCTGCCCCCGAGTGTATCACTTCAGAAGCTTGCCCGTGACCTTCATGTCCCTGAAGGTTACCGAGCCCGTTCTCCAAGTGGCACCTGAGTTTGATCCGCTCGCAAGGCTAGGCTGCTAGCTCATGTCCGCCCTCACCTCGACGGAGCGTCCCACGAAGTCTCGTGGCCGAATGGAGATCGTGGCGGCGCCAGCACCAACGATCGCCAGCAGGCCACTGACGATCAAGAGCTCATTCAACGCGCCGGTGTAGGCCGCGTGAATCGCCGTCACCAGTTCACCCCGCACGCGTGGCGCGCTCGCTAGGATCGCCCGTCCGATAGTGCCCTGATCGATGGCGCTAGCAATGGCTGCCGAACGGTGAGCGAGACTTGGAGTGAGTGAGAGCACGTGATCGAGAGGGTGCAGCAGCGACGAGGTAAAGAGGGTCCCGTAGACGGCGACACCCACCGCGATGCCGATCTGGCGTCCAGTACTATTGGCACCCGAGGCCATCCCGGATCTCGCGGGTTTGACCACCCCAACCGCCGTCGAGGCGAGTGGTGGGTTGACGAGTCCACTGCCGACTCCGGCGACGAGGAACCCTGGAATGAGATGGGTCCAAGTTGTCGTTGCACTAAGCCCTGCCATCAGCAGCAATCCCAGCCCAACGAGGGCGAGCCCGGGACCGATCAGCCAACGGACCGGAAGATGGCTACTCGCACGACCGGCTGCCGTGGCGACGATCAGCGTCGCCCCAGTGAGCAGGAGAAGACGCTCACCGGCACCAAGGGCTGAAAAACCAAGATCATCCTGGAGGTAGAGCACGAGATAGAGCAGCATGGCAAAGAGCGAGGCATTCATCGCAAAGGCTGCCACGAGGCCACCATCAAAGGTCGGCACCCGAAACAGCGTCAGATCCAGCATGGGATGGCTCACTCTGATCTCGATCAGGATGAAGGCGACGAACAGAAGAACCGCCAGGACGAGGGAGGCGATCACCGATCCGGTGCTCCAGGAGGTCTGGCCGGCTTCGGTGAGACCATAGACCAAGGACACCATGGCGAGGGTAAAGCTCAAGAATCCTGCCCAATCGGGACGGTGCGACTGATCACTCCGGTACTCATCGACCTTGACGAGCGTCACGATGATCGCGGCGGCGCCAAGGGGAACGTTGACCCAAAAGATTCCTCGCCAGCTGATGTCGGTGGTGATCAACCCTCCGAGGATGGGACCCACACCAGCGGCGAGTCCGGTGATGCCTCCCCAGATGCCAAACGCAACCCCCCGGTCCTTCCCGTGAAAGCTATTGGCAAGGAGTGAGAGCGACGTTGCAAAGAGAATGGCGCCACCGATGCCCTGCCCGGCGCGCGAGAGAATCAGCATCAATGGTGACTGAGCGAGACCACACAAAGCTGAACCCAGTGTAAAGATGACAAGCCCAATCACGAAGATGAGCCGTTGGCCATATCGGTCGGCGAGGGCTCCCGCGGTGAGAAGTGCCGCCGCTAGCGTGAGCGCATAGGCGTCGATCACCCACTCCACATCGGCGAAGTTCGTATGCAGCGCCCGTTCAATCTGGGGGAGTGCCACGATCACGATAGTCAGGTCTAGCAAAAACATAAACGTGGCCACGCAGGCCACGATCAGTGTCCACCACTTTTTATCCATACCAACCAACGTACCCGCTAGCGGTAAGGTCCACTATGAGCCCGTACTATTCTGCTGTTAACTTCCAAGTGCTACGCTCTCGCTTGTGCAAACTGCCCATCTAGACCTCCTGGACCGTCGAATCATCCAGGCCCTGCACCTCGATCCGCGCGCCTCGTTTCGACGGTTTGCAGAGACCCTCGGTGTCTCCGAACAGACCATCGCCCGTCGTTATCGGTCACTGGTCGAACATCAGGTCCTTCGCGTCGTCGCCGAACTCAACTCGCAGCGGATCTCCGAATCGGACTGGGCGATCCGTCTCCGTTGCCTTCCCGGCTCTGCGCCAACAGTTGCCACCAAGGTAGCGCGAGATCCAGATGCCTCCTGGGTCCAGGTCGTCTCCGGCGGAACCGAGGTCTTTGCCGCGATCCGCTCTCAACGACGGATCAAAGGAGCTCATCCGCTGCTCGACCAGTTCTCTGGCAGCAGCCAAATCGTGGACGCAAGGGCCTACTGCCTCTTGCACGAATACAGCAATGATGCATTCTCTCCGTTGGGAGCGGACTGGCTCACCCCCCAGGAGATCAATCGATTGACCCAAGACCCCGTGGCGTTCTCGGAGGTGGATCGAAGCCTCACCGTCCTGCACGAAGCCGACTGGCCGCTGATCCGAGCGCTAGGCGAAGATGGTCGAGCGACCTATCGTCAACTCGCTGAAGCCACCCACTGGCATGAGTCAACGGTACGACGGCGTGTTGAGGATCTTGTTCGAGCAGGGGTGCTCTCCTTCCACGTCGACCTTGAAAACGATGCGATTGGGATGGGCGCACCTGCGCTCCTGTGGATGTCGGTGTCCGTATCGAAGCTTGCTGAAGTCGGAGAGACACTCGCGAGCCATCAGGCAATCCCCTTTGTCGCAGCCACTACCGGTTCGACGAACCTGCTAGCAATGGTGCTTTGCCGCGACGAAGCAGTGTTGTATGGGTATCTCACAAAAGAGTTGGCGGATCTGGAAGGGGTCCTGCACTTGGAGGTCGCCCCCATCATGCACACGGTGAAGCACTACTCTATGATTACGCAGTTCAATGCGAATCCACAAGACGCCTCTTCGCACGCTGCTGGTCCCGATGAGAGACTCGCTATCTCCCCAAGCTTCGATAACAAAGAGACTTAAGGACTCGACAGAGACTGTGGAAAACCCAAGGATGTCAGGCCAGCCGACCCAGCGGCGCATGCGACTTCATCGCAGCTTTGCATGGTATCTCGCAACAATCGCCTTGAAGTGACTCGCCCGAAGGTCCGCCTAACCAGCCCTGTCGCGCGCTCTATCTAGATTCATCCCCTCAGATGATCCGCATCGAATACGAGATGAACGACTGGAGACAATTTCAGGAGGCACGCTTCAGAAGAACAGGTACCCGGTTCAGAGTACGTCATCGCAGGTGATCAGATACACGGAGAATGATAAGACCGCCAGTGCGAGGGCCGAGAGTCCCGGAGTTACACAAACGACCAAGCGCGGCGAACGCCGGAGTACCCTAGCCAGCTACGGCCCAGTTAGCTACGGCCCAGTTAGCTACGGCCCCAGTGCGGACATGGGAATGACCGCCACCCCGTCAGATCGCATATAGCTGTAACCCGCTGGTACAATCACCCCGAGCATGCTCGGTTCACCAGTCAAGGCGGTATCGATCTTCCTTGCAAGCCTGAGGAGCGATACGGCTCCCTCATCAATTCGCCCAACACCAAGCTTTATTTCAAAGGCCGCCCAGCGCCCATCACGCAACTGCACGATCGCGTCCACTTCTTGGCCTCCCTTGTCTCGATAGTGAAATACCTCTCCGTCAAGGGACTGTGAGAGTACGCGCAGATCGCGAACGACTAACGACTCGAACAAGAGCCCTAGGGTTTCGAGTTCCTTGACTAGTCTCTCTGCAGTAGCTCCAAGCGCAGCCACGGCAAGCGAGGGGTCGACAAAGTGGCGTTTGGGTGAACGACGGAGCGTTGTACGCGAACGAAGGTGAGGCAACCAGGCCGGTTGGCTCTCAATCACCATGAGCCGTTCAAGCGCGTCAAGATAACCAACGACCGTATTATGAGCCAATGAACCAGACTCCCCTCCAGCATCGGAACCCAAAACTTCAATGGCGGCTTCGGTAGCGACATTGCGCGCCAACGAACGCAAGAGTCGCCAAAGACGTCCGGGGTCTCGATGTCCACCTGCCACCCGTTGGACATCCACATGACAGATATTGTCAAGATAGTCACGCACTGAACGAGCAGCGGCGCGCGACGTTAGCTCAAGATGCCGAGGCCAACCGCCGCGCACCAGGAGATCAGCCAGCTTCGCAAGCGAGAGTTCGCGTTGGCCAGATTTTGGAGACTCTCCTTCCATGAGTTGCTCGAGAGAGACCAGACCGGTACTATACCCCATCTCAAACAATGTCATGGGCCGCATTTTCAAGATAGAGAAACGACCAGCCCCGCTGCGTCGACTCGACTCATCATTTGGAACTGATGATCCAGTAAGTATGAACTGACCGGATGTCTTGCGCTGATCAACCATACGGCGCACCTCATTCCAGATGCTTGGCGATTCCTGCCACTCGTCGATCAGTCTCGGGGTGGGACCATCAAGCACCAGCGACGGATCGACGCTTAGAGCTCGCTTTGCCTCCAGGTCGACATCAAGCATCACCGAACTCTTAGCTATTCTGAGAGCAGTCTCGGTCTTGCCACATGCCTTAGGCCCTTCGATCAGCACTGCACCGGACGCCTCCATGCGTTCTACCAGCTCGCGATCGACAACCCTATCTTTGTACATCATCTCTGACTCCGCTTCAAAGGTCTGTGCGAAGTCTAGGAGACAAACTGATAGGTTCAGCCACTAGTTCCTGATTGGTTCAGCCACTAGTTCCTGATTGGTTTGGCCACTAGTTCCTGATTGGTTTAGCTATTGGATATTGATAGATTTGTCCGTCATGTAATGGTCATTTTGGCCGCAAAGAAAGTCAGCCACGGTACCGCTTGACAATAGCGCGATTGGCCCAAAATGCCCTGGGATATGATGGGGGAACATCCGGAGATCCATACCGCAGACTCGCTCGGGCACCCGCGAAGCTAGCTGTTATTGTGATCACCTACGATTTCTTCTGGGATCATCATCTCCCCATTGGTAAACCAGACCGGGAATCTGCACCCCACCAGGTCACTGACCTGAAAATCTTCCTCCACGCTTATCAGTAAGCTGGAGTGGCGAAAGTGTGACGCTACGACTGGAGACGGCTTAGGTAACAAGTGACCGTTAACAGATGGCGCTCCTCGTCTATGAGGTGCACCATACAGGGATACCTGGCACAGCAATAATGCAGTTCCGAGGAAGCTGCGCTGGATCGAAGCTGCCGAGTGCCTCTTAATCGAACCATTAGGAAACGAGCAGCTCCCGAAGGTTGGTTTAGCCAGCCTTCTCTACCGGCAAGTTGGTCTGTACAGCTTGGGGCGTCTTTGAACGCTCCCTCACAAAATCGGGTGCCACAAGGGCTCCATGTGCTTAGCTTGAACGAGGGATCCACCAAAGCTATGGCTGGTGGCTCCAAGTTTATGGCTAACCATGATGACCAGATATCAACAGACCAGCGAACACCTCATCCTTGAACGGCCCCTCGAAGGACCTCATCTGGCGGCGAGCACATCAAGTCATTTAGCCCCTTAAAATTGTTTGACCCCAAGCAATGAAAGGAGCATGTCGCACATGCCGCTCCACACCCCCATGATTCAAACTGCACGTCTGCACCTTCGTCCCTTTGTCGACACCGATGCCGACGACCTCTTTGCCCTACATACCAATACCAAAGTGCTGCGCTACTGGGATGCACCTCCGTGGAACGACCGAGAGCGTGCCACGAAGTTCATCATGGCTTCACAACAGAAAGCTGAGGAGGGCACCGGAGCGCGGTTAGCCGTCGACCTCGCCTCTAATGGCGGCTTCATTGGTTGGTGCAGCCTGCACCAATGGAACCCGGACCTTCGGAGCGCATCTCTGGGCTACTGCTACGGGGACGCTGCGTGGGGTCACGGTTACGCCACGGAGACTGCACGCGGACTGTTGGGTTGGGCCTTCGACACTCTGGACCTCAACCGCGTACAGGCTGAGGTCGACACGCGTAACGTTGCATCTGCCCGCGTACTGGAGAAACTCGGGTTTCTACGCGAGGGAACATTGCGAGAAGACTGTATCGTGAACGGCGAAGTCTCAGATTCTTGGGTTTACGGCCTGATCAGACGAGAGTGGCGGGTGTGATCGAGTCGACCTCCTTCAACTGCTGAGTTCACTCGCGTTGCATGTCTCAACGTCCTGGTGCCTCACCGATCAGGCCATAAGGGCGTGCAAGGTACGGTACGGGCGGAAACCGAGTAACTCACCACGCTACTACTCCATCGGGATCTCCGGGGTCTTCCGTAAGAAACTGCAGTGTGATCTGGGCCGACAGCTTCACGACCGATGCGCGAAGGACCTTCCACAACAAGTGAGCTATGCTCTCCACCTCATCGCCGCTCTAGCCCAGCAGACTCCATATAGCCATTCAAAGCCTACGGGGGCCATAGCCGGCGATCGCATGGATCCTCAACGCTCTGGGTGAATCGATTCTGACTTCGTATCGAGACCGTACCCGAACACTTCCCTAAGTTGAACGCTCCTCCACTGATATCTTCAACCCAGTTGTAAAGAGTGGTCCTCAGCTCGGAGCATCTCGATGACCGGGGCAAAACCTTCGATGTCTCGCACCACGTAGTAGGAGATCCCCCAGCGTTCTCGACAGGCAAGGAGGTGTGCTGCGATCTCGGCGTGAGTCCCAATTGCAAGGAAGGGGGTCGAGAGCGCGTGGTCGAGTTCGAGACCAGGAACCTCTGAGAGAAACTCTTGTGCCACCTTGCGACGATCATCGGTGACGACCACTGCCTGAACAAGTGCGTTCAACTCGAGGTGTTGAGCCCGTTCGCCAGCCTGCTCGACAATCCAGTTAACGGTGGTGTCGAGGCGTTCTGGCTCCCAACGCACTGCGTGAGAGTTACCATCGGGCAGAGTCACCCCGAGCATCGTGAGTCCAATCATATCGGCCATCCTCGCAGCGTGAGCGAGGCCGGCTCGCCCGTTCACTCCAACCAGAATCGGGACGTGATCCTGTGCGGGCTCAATTGAGACAAAACCACTTAGGTCGTAGTACTCGCCATGATGCTCAACCTGTTCTCCGTCGAGGAGCCGACGAAGGATGTCGAGCGACTCGGCGAGGCGCTGCTTTCGTTGTTGGGGTGGATCAAAGGCAACAGAGATCGCATGATACTCAGGGAAGGCATGCCCAGCTCCCATTCCAACCTCGACTCGCCCACCAGAGAGCCGATCCAGGGTCGCGAGACGCTGAGCTAAAACCCCTGGGTGATGGAAGTCGTTGTTGAGTACTAATGGGCAGAGTCGGATCCGTTCGCTCCAGGCTGCGCAGAACGCGAGGGGTTCGAGTGCAGAGAGGTATCGTCCAAGGTGGTCGAAGCTGCAAAGCACATCAAAGTCGGCGGCCTCTGCTGCTCGCACTTCCTGGCGCAGTGTCACGGGATCGTTGGACCGGATCTGATAGCCGAAACGAAATGGATTCATATTACCGATGCTAGCAGAATTGATATCTAGATAGCATCGTGTTATGCCCTTTTCTGTGGCTGAAACCCGTACTGCCCTCTTCGTCCGCATTCCTGCATCACGAGCTCGCCAACTCGACTCCCGAGCCCACGCCCTTGGGCGTACCAAACAGGACCTCGTTAATGATCTACTCGAGTCGACGCTTACACCTGATACTCCTTCGCCAGTACCGAGTGGGCCAAAGGGCGAGGCTGATAGGTACTCACCCTCACCGAGCTCGCTAGCCTGTTAAAGCTTGACGACGATGCCGTCTTGGTACGCGTCCACTCGGGTGGACTCCCCGTTCGACGGTTCGGGGCCGGATGACGCTTCGCACGAAGCGCGGCACTGGACTGGCTCCATGGCTACGAGACTCCAGAGCGCAAGCCGCCGGGGTTTGCCGGTTCCTCATCACCTATCGGCGTAGGCACTGCTAAGGAGGGACAAGAGCATTGACGCTTCACCTCCAGGAACATGGTGAGCGTAACGGCGACCCGATCATCGTGTGCCCTCCTTTGGTTTTGATCACGCTGCTCTGGCAGCTGCAATAGAGCCCGTCTTCGCCGAACTTTCCGGATGGCGCCGCCTCTACGTCGATCTACCGGGAACTGGTGACTCGCCAGCTTACTGCCCTCCCCAATCAGATGCTGTTCTCGACGCGGTCGTGACCACTGTTCAAGCAGAGCTTGGCGACAGGCGGCTCGCTTTGCTGGGATGGTCCCATGAAGGCTATTCGCTAGGCAAACCCGGAGCAGTACGCATTTCAGGAAATGCATAAGACACTTGCACACCGGCAAGAACTGGCTGGGTTGCACTTTGACGGTGTACCGTTCGAGCGCGACCTTGCCTCATCAACCTTTGAGGACAGCGCCAATGCATTACGACGCCTTTCCCGTTATAGAGTGGATGCGAACCACGTGCTGGCCACAACACGCCAAGCCTTGGCAGAGGGTGTCCGAACTGCCAACAGCACCCTTGCTGAGGTCAAAGATGCCAGGAGCAGGGGATGATATTGCCTAGGTGCGCTCAAAAGCCGTGCCCTCTCCGCATCGCAACCAGCGGCGAAGGCGGAGCTACCTACACCTGGCACTATGGTCAAGGTGGAGCCAAGGCAGGATACGATCAAGGGAGAGGGGGTTGTCATTAACGAGTCCGAACACTTGCTAGCATCGCTGGACCAGCGAATGCACAATCTTCACCAGTTACGTCCATTGCCCTCAGAAACCAGCCGTTCCCTTGCAGACGCGCTCAGAGTACGCATCACCTACACATCCAACGCTATTGAGGGCAATCATCTCACGCTCGCTGAGACGCAGGTGGTACTTGAAGGCATCACCGTGGGAGGGAAACCCCTGCGCGATCATCTAGAAGCGATTGACCACGCTGAAGCCTGGGATGCGATGATCCTGTGGTCACAATCCGATCAACCGCTTACTCCCTGGCTCTTGCGGTCACTGCATGCGCTGGTGTTGTGTCGATCACAACCCGGTGAAGCCGGGCACTACCGCGAGGTGCCTGTAGCAATCTCGGGTAGCACACTCATTCCACCTGATCCTCTATCTGTTCCGGGCGAGGTTGACGATTTGTTTGCACAGTGGCACCAATCAGAGGGACATCCTGTTGCGATTGGTGCCGAGATGCACGCACGACTGATGGCGATACATCCCTTCGCCGACGGCAATGGCCGTACTGGTCGATTGCTTCTCAACCTCTGGCTGCTGCGCCATGAGTATCTGCCTGCCTTGTTAGAACCTACGGACCGACTCCAATACTACGCTGCCTTATCGTCAGCGGACCGGGGCGATACGAACCCGATTATCGAGGTCGTAGCCCATGGTGTGGCGCGGACGCTGACCGTGTACGAAGAGGTGCTTCACTTGTCTCACGTTGCGAAGCCACCACATTCACACCTGTGACCGCAGTGAGTGCGCAACCTTTCCGAAACGCGTTACGCAACACGGTCTTGCCTTGTGACCGGCCTCAACCGTGGGTGGCAGGGGCGGCATTCTCGGGTGCGAATTCTTGTCGGGAGACCCGGAGGCGTTTGCGAGACCGGCTTCGCCCAAGTTTAGTACTCGCCCTTGATGACAAAAAAAGAACCACGAATGGTGCCAGCGAGTTTCGATCTCTGCCGAGCGAACTTAAATCGGGAAGCGAGTTCGTCTGGAATGTCCATTCCCTCTGAGAGCTTGAAGCCAACCGCCCGCCTCTTCGGATCATCGGTGGGGTACATCACGTTGATCGCAAGACCACTCTCGTAGAAGACGTGGTCCCATCTGATATTCTCGACATTCGACGTGCAGCCCTCGAGCGGCTCAGAGGCGATCACGATGTCACGTTCTTCCTTGAGGATTCGCTGCACCCTACTGATGGTCTCGCCTGCGTCACTTGCCGGCTCTACTACAAAGTCATAGTTGTACTTGTTCTTGAAATAGCGAGCTTCGTTCGCGCGCAGTCCCGCAAGCGCATTAGCAACCGGCGATGACTCCAACCCAACGGTGGACACACTCTCGAAATCGACTCGGTACGACATAGCACCTCCAGTCAACCGCGTCCAAGGATATTCGGTTGCCACCCATGCCCCAGCACCAACTTGAATCTTCCTTACGCATCGCTGACCATAAGCACCTACGAGCTCGGCACTACCATAGAGAGGAAGTAAGTAGGTGAATTGAGCGCATCCTCAGACCTCATGGCGCACCCAGACGTTTGGCTCCCAGTAGGTGCCGATTCCATCGTGGACGACTAGTGGACTCAGACCGCCTGAGAAGACGTAGTCGCCATCCGCGGGGAAGAGGATCGCTGTCCAGCGCGTCCACTCGCTGATGGGAGCCTCAATCAACAGCGACTTCGGCTCCGTCCTGACGATCGCTCCACCTAGTCGAGCGTGTACGCGTAGCCAAGGGTCAAAGGGGAGCCCGTCTTCCCTGGTCCAATGGACGTAGCGCTCGATGGGTATGAGTGGATAGCGATCCTTCCAGCTCGGCCGCACGGGGGCCATCAGGACTCCAAGACCGCTGGATCGGGCTGCGACGATCATCGACTGGATCAGTAGACGGCTGAGACCTTCGCCTCGGTGGTCCATCGCCACCTCGGCCGCCAGCGCTGAAAGTGCAGTGGGCTCGACATCGTCTGTCACTGCACGCAGTCCAACAGCGTCAATGCCCCTTGGCAAGTCTGCCTGGGTTCCATCCCAGCGAAACGGTATCGATCGGCCGCGTGCGATGATTTGTTCGCTGCTCTTCTCCACAACCAGTAGCTGGAACGGAGCGTACTTTGGAAAGAGGGCACCAAAATAGGTAGACGTCTCGTTGCCATGCAGGTTGTACTCTGGCCAAACATCTACGAAAAGCGACCGAGATCTCTCCCAGAGGTCCGGACGTTCCTCGGCAGTATAGACCTCGATCAGGGAACTAGTGGGTAGCTCGATACCGTTCATGAGCGTCACCCTACTCCAAGGGTCGACAGAAGGGATCATCCAGTTTCAAAGTATGAGCAATACTTGTGCGCCGAGCAAAGAGTCGGGATCTACCGTAGCGACCCTCCGACAACCATGAGAGTCGCTATGCCTGCCTTGGCACTCCCCCATCCATATACTTGCGATGGTCGCTAACAATTTCTCTATATGTTTTCCCTATATGTCGCTGACGGGTGGATGATAAGGTGATAGAAGGTGAGTAAGGCAAGACTCGTAACGTTCGCCTTAGTAGCCGCCGCCATCACCCTTTCAGGATGCAATCAAACCCGGAGCAGCCAGACCAACAGCAACCAATCGGGCCACGATGGCTCTGCAATCACCACGTCCAAGAACGCAAAGCTTGTGCCGATGCCGAAAGTTGAGTCCATTGATGGGAGGGTTCTTGGACAACCTCGCGGGCGCTATGACAACGCGATGCGGTTCAGCTCGGCGACAACCGGATACATGGTTGGCAACGGCCTCATCCTCAAAACAACGGATGGCGGTCTGCACTTTCGGACCGTGGCACACCCTGGGGTAGCGCTTACGCAGCTATCGGTATCCATGGTGGCACCAAACTCCATCGCGACTTGGGGCGGACACACCACTCTGATCAGCCACAACAGTGGTTCGAGTTGGTCTACCTTTACCTTTCCAACGAGGATTCACCAGGTCGCGTTCTCCACGCCTTCCAGCGGCTTTGCCATCACCGACGGTGCAGAGAGCGAATCGGGGAACTCGGATCGGCTGTTGTGGCAGACAACCGATGGTGGCGTCAAATGGAACCAGCTCCGATCGCCAGGTTCACCGATGTCGATCTCCTTTGGCAGTCCGAACATCGGTTGGATGAGTACCGCCAGTGGTTCCATCCTTAAGACGGTGGATGCAGGCGAAGCGTGGTCCAAGGTGGAACAGATTCCCACTCTCAGTGGCTATGCGCCGCCATCGTCTATCTCACTTCATGCCGCATCAGCGTACGTCTGTTGGGCACTTGTCGCCGATAGCGGTCAGATGAGTCAAGGCTCCTACTCAGTCTTTCGAACCACAAATGGAACGAACTGGATTCCAGTTCTGGCCAAGGCCACCGCTGGCGATGGACCCGCCCCTGGCGAGCCAGGCCACGTACCTGTAGGTCCAGGCTCTGCACCCGGACCGATGGCGGTGGTGCAAGGAACGGACACAGCGGTCGTGGCGGGACAATGCGAGGCGTGTAGCCTCTCAAGCTCGGAGTCGATCAGCACGACTTCAAATGCAGGGGCCAACTGGAATAATGAACCTTGGATTCCAAATGGCATGGGGGCGCCTGTCAGCATGTCCTTTGTCTCGCCCAGCGAAGGTTGGCTACTCGATTCAGGGGCGGGTGTTGGTGTCCTCCTTCAGACGCTCAATGGAGGAAGGAGCTGGAAGGAGGTATACCCAACGACCCATCCCCATCCAGTGAATGGAGTCTCATTGGTGAACGACCACCTCGGCTATGGAATCGGCATACCTGGAGATACTCGCGCGCTTCTGAGGACCAGCGACGGAGGTAGGAGCTGGGACACAATTGGTGTTGTTCCAAGAGTTGGCGCGACTCAGACGATCCAGATCGTATTTCTGACCCAACAACGAGGATTTCTCGCCTACGAAATGCTAAGTGAGAACCAAAGCAAGGTCTATCAAACCACTGACGGGGAAGGCACTGGACCCTTGTGAGAAGACTCGCCGGGAACGGAGTGTCTCTGACCTTTGAGGGCACCAAAGACGGAGTTGCTTGCAGCTCCACCCACCTCTGGCTGACGACAGACAGTGGGAAGTCCTGGCATGCTGTCGACCAAGCGGCACTCTCACGCTTTGCACTACCTCCATCGGATCCCGCGATCGGTGGCCTGTATTTGGCACAGAAGGCGCATCTTGCGATAGCTACGAGTCTGGCAAAGTTGGTTCAGTCGCAGTCGAACACAATTCCGACTCAGGTAAGTTTTGCTGGTTCCACGGCGGCATGGTTCCCCGATCAGAATGGCTTCCTTCTCGTCACCGACAGCGGTACCAAAGCGAGGCTCATCAACGGTTTTGCGAACGCTGACAATACCGGCGTGGCCCCCGAATTGATCGGAGAGAATGTTGATTTCATCAACGCCCAGGATGGCTGGACTTGGTCAGGGTCTTCTCTACTGCGAACAACCAACGGGGGTCTAACCTGGACCTACGCTTCACACCCGAGCACCTGACACCGCTCCCCATGCGGCGGGCCACGCGTTTCCCCCGCCCCAATAGAGCAGCGTTCCCAACTGTATGAGCCAGATCGGGTTCGCTGGGACACTGCCAATACGTCACAACCGTCCTGTCTCTCCCCGACGAAACTTTCGAACTCTAGAGTAGCCTGGGACTTGCGCCGAGGTCAATCTTCGATGAAGGCGCACAAGGCTGAGTATGAACTCCCGAGCGTTGCTGAGTAGGGACGTGTTCCTCACGTGAGGAGAGACCACATCCATAGCCGTCGATGCGCTCCTTGTGTTGTCTTGGGCCCTCACTCCAGATGCGTACGCTCGTCATACGCCACAAATTCGGCCGAGTTGTGACTCCACGCCGATCAATGGGAAGACTCTTCACGGTGTCGACTTGACCTCAAGTGAACTTGAGGTCGTAGGATAGCCACCTATGAACCGAATCACGTGCTTTCCTGTCCGACCTGCGCGCATCGTAGGTAGGTGAGCCAATGTCCCTATGCCATGTGACGCCACACAACGACTCGAGAAGTAAGAACCTTAGAGACTACTACTTGTGACGAGTCCTCACCGACCAGCATCCCATGGCATCCCACGCCCTAGAGTCTGGGCACCGCTGCACTATTCAGGTTTTGCAACGCTGTTCATCGGGTATTCAGTCTCCTCTCTTGGCAACGGAATGAGCGCAGTCGCGGTTGCTTGGCTCGCCATAGAGCTTGCCCATGGCCATGGTGCGGGTCTCCTTGATTGGAGAAGCAGTAGCGGCCTACACGCTGCCGGGTGTCCTTGTGGCACTAGGCGCGAGCCGAGTTCTGAAGCGTCTCGACCCTCGCTTCATCATTTTGGTCGATGCAATCTTTCGAGCCGTGCCACTCGCTCTGATTGCTGGCCTTGCACTTACTGACACACTATCACCTATTCTCTACGTCTCGCTTCTCGGATGCTCCTCTCTCTTTGGCCTGCTCGGTATCGCTGGCGACCTGGCTGCCACTACTGAGCTGTTGCCGTCCGAACTGCATGTCGCGGCAAACTCCTTGAACTCGGTAGCAAGCTTCTCAGCTAGCATCGGCGGGCCTGCAGTTGCTGGCGTGCTCATCGCAACAGTAGGACCAGGTCTTGTCTTTGCAATCGACGCCGCCACCTACGTCTTGCTAGCAGGAGCAGTGCTCGCGAGGCGGAGGTACCAACCACCTACTCCCGTCGTCAAGAGCTCTTCCGCTGGTATTCGCGACGGTCTGCGTGCATTATGGAACTTCCCGGCACTTGGTGCCATCACATTACTCTGTGTCATCTTTTATGGCCTCTACGGACCCGTCGAGGTCGCCCTGCCGCTCTATGTCTCCTCCGTCCTGCACGCGAGTGCCAGCGTGCTCGGCGGCTATTGGACCGTTTTCGCGTTAGGAGCTACCCTTGGTGCTCTTGGTGCTACGTCGATCCACCGTTTTGGACTATGGCGAATGACCATCGCTGCCGTCGCAGCCTGGGGTGTCTGCCTCATTCCCTTTGGCTTCACTACCTCGGTGGTGATCGGATTTATCGCCATGTCGGTAGGTGGTCTCGTCTATGGGCCCTTCATCCCACTGAAGAAGACCATCATTCAGCGAAGTGCACGTAGGGAACTTCTAACCCAAGTCGCGGCTGCAAGTGGCGTCTTCACTGTGAGCGCCTCACCAGTCGGTGCTGCGCTCGGTGGTCCACTGGTAGCGGCGCTAGGGGCTCGGGCAACCCTTGCCTTCTCCGGTCTCGCCACGGTCACCACTGCGTTGGTTGCCGTTGCAGTACTGTTGGTTTACCGAAGGCGCACCAGAAAACTCAGTGGGGACCAGTGATACCACGCCATAGCGAGGTCACGCGCACCTGTCTGCCCAGAACTCCCTGATCAACCGAGAGTAATCAACCGATATCACAGGTGGGCTATTGGAAGGCTCCTTCCCGATGCATCGTCATGGTGCAGCGAATGTCCCACCTCGCAGTTGTCTCAAGTACCCCTGCTCTCGATGCGTGGTTGGTCTGTCTGCCGCTCCTCCCACTCGCCAAGAGAGACGTATCCACTGAATCGCCACCGAAAGCTCCCAGCGTGATGAGGAGATCCATTGATCACGTCGCCAACACATGTGGCTTTTGGGACGAACCTCCACCCATCGGACAACAGTATCTATACCAGAGGGCCACCAACTGGCGGGGTAAACCTCCAGCCATTATCCACGTCGGCCATAACCGAACTCAGGCGCCCAACCGCGACGACAAGTTCTTGAGCGGGGAGCGTGAAGGGTATCCGAAGACAGTTCTCAAATGTCCCTGAGAGTCCAAACCGGGATCCAGCTGCTAGTCGGATCTGATAACTCTCTGCCCTTGCCACAACGAGCGTGCTGACGGGTTTGCCTAAATCGATCCAGAGCGAGACGCCACCGGGTGGTACCTGGAACTGCCACTGTGGAAGGTGGGTGTGGAGGGCATCGACCAAAGTATCGCGCTGCATGCGAAGCGCCTCTCGCCTCGCATGCAGCAGATCCCGCCCTGCTCGGAGAAGCTCCACAGCGAGCAGTTGATCAACGACCGGACTCGACATGTCAACACTGGCCCGAGTCTCAATCAGCTGCGCAATCACCGCACGATCTGCTCGCACCCACCCCACCCGTAGGCCAGCCCAATAGGACTTACTCATGGATCCAACGGAGATCACATGTCGATCGCCTCCAAAGCTTGCCAACGGAGCAACGGCCGGAGCATCCTCTAAACCCAGCTCTACAAAGCTCTCATCCACAAGCAGATAGGAACCACTCTCGCCAGTCATCCGCACCAGCTCTTCACGTTCGACCGCTCCGAGAAGTCTCCCCGTTGGGTTGTGGAAGTCAGCAATCAGATATATAAGCTTTGGCAGGACCTGGCGTATCACATGAGACAGAACCATCTGGTCGTGGTCCAATCCAACGTCGATCACCCGCGATCGGCACCGACGCAGAACGTCCAGCACCCCGGGGTACGTAGGCGTCTCGATCACGATTGGGTCGAGAGGGCCACTGAGGGTCTCGACAACCAGTGAGATGGCTTGCTGAGCACCGCTCACAATGGCAATCTGTTCCACGGAGGTCGCAAGGCCACGACGACAGTAGTGATCAGCAACAGCCTCACGTAGCGGCAACAACCCCTGAGGGACATAGCCATGGTCAGTGAGATGGTGCGGCAGAGTCTCAAGCACACCCACCACTGCAGATGCGATGCGTGGATCACCAGGCATGGCCGCGACAGCAAGATCGAGCCAGCTGGAGTCCTGCAAAACCGCAGGTCCCCACGCCGCACCCTGTCGGCTTCTCCCTGCCGGTAGTTGAGTCACGCTACCTCCGCCATGATGGCTCACGAGGAATCCCTCATCTCTTAGCATTGCATACGCAGAGGAGACGGTTCGTCGGCTCACGTGTAACTCCACGGCTAGTGAACGTTCGCCGGGCAGACGAACGCTATTGGGAATACGGCCATCAAGAATGAGCGAGCGAATGCCCAATGCTAGACGGGCATAGAGTGGACCCTTGTGACCTATCAATGGCCAATCGCCGAGGCTCTTCGCGAGCTGGTAACTCGCCATTGCCCTCGTTTTAGATGCCACATGATCCAAAGTGGATCCTAATTGAGTATCCATGCCAATCTACAGTAGTCTTGTGAGTTTCGAACATGCTGAGGTTCCACGGTTCAAGTGGTGGAGACACGTGCTTTCGGGCATGATTGCACCCGTCCCTCAAGACCGTCGCACCCGAAGAGCGATCCAACTCCTCACTGGACTCGTCCTCTATGGGGTGAGTGATTCGATGCTTGTAATCGCAAGGCTTGGTCTCGATCCCTGGGATGTCCTCAATCAAGGACTCTCCCGACAAACAGGTATCCCCATTGGCACTTGGGCGATCCTCCTTGGGTTGGTAGTGCTGACACTCTGGATTCCACTCCGTCAACGACCAGGTCTCGGTACTCTAGCGAACGTGGCTCTCATCGGTTCAACGATGGATTTGGTGCTTTGGCTGGTCCCTCATGCTCATGGCGATAGTCGATGGATTGTCATGCCCCTCGCGGTAGCCCTGAATGGTCTTGCGACCGGTCTCTACATCGGTGCCACACTCGGTCCGGGCCCCCGCGATGGACTCATGCTCGGAATTGCAGCTCGAGGACACAGTATCCGAGTGACCCGAACCTCGATCGAGGCAGTAGTACTCATCGTGGGATGGCTCTTAGGGGGCCAAGTTGGTTTTGGCACCCTCACCTACGCAATCGCCATTGGGCCACTCGTGCACTTGCTCATCCCACTTCTGCGAATCAAACCGCCTCCTTCCGCTCCACAACAGACAACGACGGACTGATCCACTCACCCTACTGTGCGGCGGACGGGTCAACGATGCACACCTCCCTTAACGTTCTGGTGCTGATCGGATCATCTGATGGCTCTCCCGCATCACCTCCACCGAAGGCAACTAGGCACAATGGGCGATTACCCTCTCTCACATCCACTTCGCATGCATCACCGATCGAAACACCTCGGTACGTAGCAATTCAACTATGACCTCCCCGTCCATCGAGAACGCAAGATCCAATAACACCAACACGCTGGTTCTGACATCTTCGAGTGCAACAACCGTACGGACTCCTTGAGTTGGCCAGGGTTGGCCCACGACATCTGGTGCAATCTAGACTTATTGACATGGCACGGTTCTCGACCGTTAGCCTCTTAGAGGATGTATCGCTGTGGGGCAGTGTTGTACGGTCATGTCGCGCTTGGTGGAGACGCCTTGAGTTCCGCTCCTGGATGGGTTATGCTCCATTAGCGAAGGCATAGCCAGACAGGGGTCTACCGGCCGGCCTTTTGGAAAGGAGTCGCTATGTGCGACGACACCATCGAACATCATCATTCCTCGTCCCAGGAATCCACCTATCAAAGACCGCTCGACAAGGGTATTGCTCTCCGGGGTGTTGACGGCGTTCGTGTATTCACGCTGGTCGACAACTATGGCGATATGTTCGCCCCCTCCGAAGACGTCATCAAAAGGCACCATATCATTCATCCCGTTCCTGCCGAGTCAACGCTTGAGGGCTATACCCACATTCCGCTCAGAGCAGAGCATGGCTACTCCGCTCTGGTCACCATCGACGATGGGCCCCACACCTACCGCATACTTTTCGATACCGGGATCTCGCCAGATGGATTGGTCCACAACATGTCTCTGCTCGATCTTGATCCTCGAGACATCGACATCATCGTGTTGAGTCACGGTCACTTCGACCATACCGGCGGACTCGTCGGTCTCGTTGAGCAACTCAAAGGCAAGAACTTGCCCCTCGTCCTTCATCCAGACTCCTTCAATGTCCGACGCCTCAATACGAAGGAGGGAATGATACCGATACCAACTCCATCACGTAGCTATCTCGCGGCTTCCATGATTGACGTGATCGAAGAGCCTCAGCCGAGCTACCTCTTCAACGGGGCGCTCCTTGTCACTGGGGAGATACAACGAACAACCTCGTTTGAACACGGGTTTCCAGTACAAGAGCGCTTTGACGGGGAGGATTGGATTCGTGATGCTCTCGTACTCGACGATCAAGCAATCGTCATCAATGTCAAAAACCAGGGTCTCGTTGTGATCACCGGCTGCGGTCATGCGGGTGTGATCAACACCCTCAACTACGCGACCTATCTCACCGGAGAATCGGCTATCGCGGCGGTCGTGGGCGGGTTCCATCTCTCAGGGGCTGATTTTGCACCCAGCATCCCTAAGGTCATCGAGGCCTTCGACGTTCTAAAGCCCAAGCGAATTCTGCCGGCGCATTGCACTGGTATGGCGGCAACCATTGCGATTGCAAAGGCTTTTCCGGAGCGTTTCTTCGCTAACACCGTCGGAAGCGAAATGATCATCGCTGCCAGTTCGTAGCGACACACACCTCATCACGCCCACCAGCAAACGATCCTTGGATTCCACTTCCTCTGCTAGGCGATGCTGGATCGACTGTGCTAACTACCCGTTGGCCTAGCCTTTGATCATCGAGAGCGTGGGCGGACGCGCTCTGGCCCTCGCGCCAGCGATGTTACATGAGACTCACGCCAAGGGCAGTCCTGACCTGTTGCCACCTACGTTTGGGCTCTGGTTTGTTTGAACAGCGACCGGGAGGTGATCGAGTTGCGTGCTCGTGCGTATGACCCATCACGCGAAGCCCAATAGGACCGTTGACAAGGACCTTTTCGTGCAAGCGCATTCCAATGACTACAACCTACTCTGCTGTCGGGTATCTACACGGAGCGCGAATCACCAGGAACGAAGCCGAGGAAGACACCACGACGCCAGAAGGCGTTCTTCACTATTCTGTTGTATCGATTCGCTACTATTCTGTTGTATCGATTCGCTCACATTCCCTCTGGCCGAGCGATCGACCACCAGCGGGTCGATGCGTGTCTCGCTGGACTTCACTCCACGCACTTGTGGTGAGCCTGGAATCGCATCTTCTCCCACTCCCATGACCGCTCAAACCGGAATACTCCCTAACCCACTCCTGGGACGGCCGCGCTTATCATCAGATCACTTCCCCACCAGACTTCCGAGGCCCAGTGGACCCATAAATATGCTATGTTCGCTCGGTAGAGCTCTCTATTGCGTGGTTCGGATGGCGTGATCCAGATGGCGTGATCCAGATGGCGTGATTCGAGCAGTGACTGAGCACACAGGAGGCGCGATGAAGTCATTGAAGGCCAGCCTGGAACGTGGCACCAGACAAGAAGCAGATTGGTTCAGCTTGGCAACCCGTTACTGCAGGTACGCCTCGGTAGGCATCAGACGATGAAGGCGCCAGAGATTGCTCTTCGCTTGGAGACCTACAAGTCTTTGCGAGCCCTCGTCGGTGGGGTTCTGTTGTGTGCAACGGCCTCGGGATTGGCCGCATGCGGATCATCATCAACATCCGCGCATGACCCGCCTCCAGCATTCCCGGCCTCCCCATCTGCGAGCACCATCGCCGGTGGCCGCTATAACAGGGTCGTGACCGTGGGTGGGTTACAGATCTCACCACCGCGAGCTGCGATCACAGCGAAGCATCTTGGACTGAGCTGGTCTCAAGCCGCAAAGTTGTTCGCAGCTACTTCTGCTGTCCAAGGATCCTACGCCCATGCGATCGTGGGCTACGGACGCGTGACGCTAGGGGATACAAAGGTGCCTTCAGGTACCCCACCCCTTGATCACCGTGGCGCATGGGTAGGAATCGCATGGGGTGGGACCACCTCTTGCCCCGCGATGACTTCATCAAAAGATGGCCCGTCAACCAAGACCTCCTATCACCCGATCTACACCGCAGTCGTAATCTATGGGCAAGATGGGAACGGAGCAGTTGTCTATACCAGTCGGGGTACTCCGTCGTGTGGCGGCCCGCTGACCGGACCGAAGATCGCCATCGCTCGCGAGGTGCTTTCGGTGCCCTGGCAACAAGCATCAGCGCTCCATAACGGGTCTTTACGCGTTGCTTACCAGGCCCCCAGCTGTGCTCAGTGGTTCTCAACCTTCGCTGATGGCAATCTCAAAACCGACAACTTCAAGGTTGGCACAGAAGTCACCGTCCCCTTTGACTACGCCAAGTGCACAACTGTGGCCAACACGACCAACGTCGTTCTCGCCCCATCATCGATTACACCTGACAGATCCACCGTTCCTCTTGATGCAATCCTTGCCCACGCTCCGACCGGTTTGGTCAAGGTCCTCGAGACCGGAGGTCCCTCGGATTCGGGTGCACTTGCCTCGTCGACCTCATCGTCTTGACTGTCGATCGGTTGAACCTGCATGTGATCGGGCAGCTTCCTCAAAACCCGAGGGACAGCGACAGCTCTACCGGTGAATTCGCCGACTCCAGCCCGATCACAACACAACTGGGTAGAGTCGCTAGCTGAGGGCGGTCGAGGGGAGCCGATAAGGTGGACGGGGAGCGATGCCAACCTGTGGTATGCCCCTGACCACCGATGCCACCTCTCGTTTTCCAAGATCACCACTGCGCTGGAGCACGAGAGACGCCCATCGGCGAGTAGACCCGCGCCTACAGAGAGCCGCTGATCCACTCCGAGAGTCAGCACATGGCGACAGGGGCCACTACCCTCTGAACTGATGGGAAACGACGTCGTCACGATCCTAGAGTGCTTCACTCGAGTGGAGCGCTCGGCGGGCACGAGCCCCTTGATGCCTCCTCCGGCCGTTTTCGTTCCGTAACACCTTGGGAGCCCTGCTCATGGTGTTCGACTCAACGGGACTGCCCTCGCCGGCTGGAGGAGGTTGTGGATACTGACCGGCCCCTCTGCTGGCAGGACAGCAATCCTATGAGTTGGGACCGGCCGGTGGAGGCCCCCGTGTTGCACTGGCCGTAGTGTGCTACATCACTCAGGGAATTCGTACGGACCCGCCAGAACCCGAAGTCCGCAGATCTGCCTCCTTCACAACGGAATCACCCGAGATTCGCCAGAGGGGCCAGTGGGATCGTTACCGCCCCTGGAGGAGTTCTCGTTGGATCTTGCCCATTCGATTCCGGGGGAGCTCCTCAACGTAACGGACCTCATCCGGCACCTTGACACGGCTTAGGCGGTTGGCAACGAACTGGCGTACGACCTCCTGATCGGGCGGGGCACTCGCCGCGACAAGGACAGCCACGATCCTCTCCCCCCAATATTCATCTGGCTCACCGATCACCGCCACCTCAACAATACCCTCCATCTCCTCAAGGCAGGCTTCGATCTCCCGAGGAAAAACATTCTGGCCCCCTTTGATGATCAGTTCCTTGGCACGACCGCTGATGATCAAGTATCCATCCTTATCAAGAGTGCCAAGATCCCCGGTTCGGAACCACTGGTCACTGGTAAAGGCCTGTAGAGTTGCCTCCTCCCGTTGCCAGTACCCGCCGAAGACGGCTTCGCCACGGACAAGAATCTCTCCTTCGTCACCGCCCGAGAGTCGTATCGTTACCCCGGGGAGTGCTTTGCCAACGCTACCGGCGCTGCGGCGTCCACGATACGGATTCGAGGTGATCATCCCCGTCTCGCTCATCCCGTAGCGCTCAAGCGGTTCTTGTCCCGTCACCTCGGTGATTCGGCGGAAGGTCTCCCTCGAGAGGGGGGCCGAACCCGAAACCATCAATCGTAAATTTGTAAACGCCTCGAAACCCTCCCGGTCCAATAACTTGGCATACATGGTCGGGACCCCGAAGAACATCGTCACCCGTTGGTTGCGCACCTGTTCGATCACGGCATCTACGTCAAATCGCTCAAAGGCCACGGCCGTCGCTCCGGCACACAGTGTGCCGTGGAGACCGACACCGAGCCCATGCATGTGATGTAGCGGAAGCGTGAGCAGCAGGGAATCCTCCCTACTCCACTCCCAGGCGGTGATCACCGATCGAGCGGTGGCCAGCAGGTTCCGATGAGAGAGCGGGACTCCTTTCGGCTTTCCGGTTGTACCGGAGGTGTAGAGCATGAGCGCGATACTGCTAGCGTCCGCACCATCGATGGGTACCTCATGATCTGGACTCACGTTGACACCGGGGTGCACAACCATGACGCCGTTTTCATCCCATGCAGCGCTCCGAGAATGATCAGTCAACACAGCTCTGGGCGAGCAGTTCTGCGCGAGATCACGCACCTCGCTGTCGCTTGCGCCTTTGGGAACAGGTACGCTAATGGCACCAAGACGTAGGATGCCCAGATGAGCGATGAGAAAGTCGATCGGCTCCGCGACATCAAGGGCCACGCGATCCCCAGCACCACATCCGAGCGCTGCCAACTGCCTAGCGCTGAGCTCCGATCTCGTGAAGAGATCTTCCGCGGTAAGTTGGCGCGAATGCTGCGGTTCGTCAATCACGACCTTGGAGGGTGATTCCCGATACATCGCTTGCCACACCGACATCAGTGTCTCGACCACGAGCTCTCCTCCCATCCAAGCATCTCAAACTGAGCCCCCGTCGCCCGTAGGGATCCCCAGTCCCGGTGAGGACACCTGCGGTGGTGACACATCAGAGAGATCGCTGCAAAGAATCTAATCCATATGGTGTATCGCGTGCATCCTAGCGCCGACACCGTGGTCCGGGGTGTTTGTATCCACCCCAGTGTTGGTCATCATCAACCAAACTCATTCTCCAAGGGAGTACACGCGAACGGGCGGCCGATGAACGCGTTCCCTCACAACACCATCACCTCCGTCTGTACCCACTGGTGCAGTTCTTGCGCAGATTCTTGGGCGTGTTAGACTCTGGTGGAGTAGTTAGGCGCCATGGCGTCGATGCTCAAGGAGTTCATAGTTGCCGAGCGAAGGTACAGGAACGACTTCCAGCGTTCGCAAGATTATTCACGTGGACATGGATGCCTTTTTCGCAGCCGTCGAGCAGAGAGACCACCCTGAACTACGAGGGAAACCCGTCATCGTCGGTGGAGATCCTGCAGGTCGCGGAGTCGTAGCGACCTGCAGTTATGAGGCTCGCCGTTTCGGCGTTCACTCCGCCATGACTGCTTCTCGAGCCAAGTCACTCTGTCCTCAGGGGATATTTCTCCGTCCCCGAATGGACGCTTACCGACACGCATCCCAGCAGGTCATGGAGATTCTGCACAGCTACACCTCCCTTGTGGAACCCCTCTCCCTCGATGAAGCATTCCTTGACGTGACGGAGGCCACCTCGGATGGGCTCCTAGCAATCGAGATCGCCAAAGAGATCCGTGGGCGTATCGAGAGTGAGACTGGGCTCACTGCCTCGGCTGGGGTGTCCTATAACAAATTGCTCGCCAAACTCGCCTCCGACTGGCGTAAACCAAATGGCCTCATGGTGATTCCGCCAGAGCGTGGATTAGCATTCCTGGCCCCCCTCCACGTGAGCAAGCTCCATGGTATCGGGCCAGCCACCGTGGACAAGTTGGCCAAATTGGAGATCCACACGGTTCTTGAACTCCGCCATACATCGCAGCAGACACTGGTGAGCAACTTCGGCAAGATCGGACTCTGGTTTCACGAAGTAGCCAATGGGATCGATCTGCGTCCCGTCCAACCCAACCGTGTACGCAAATCCGTCGGCAGTGAGCGGACCTTCCCAACCAACCTCAACGACAGGCAGGAGATGATGACGGTTCTCACGGAGATGGTAGAACGGGTCTCGTCTCATCTCTCTGCGTTGGACCTTGCCGGTCGCACCGTGAGTATCAAAGCACGCTTCCCAGACTTTCAGACAGTGACCAGGGCGCTCACCGTCCCGGAGCCAATCTGGCGCCCAGAGGCGATCTCAGCTATCTTGCCGACACTCCTGGCAAGAGCCGTCCCCACCGATCGAGGTGCCCATGCATCGGTTCGATTGTTGGGCGTGGCGATCAGCGGTCTGGTAAACACTCAGACGGATGTGGTCATCGTTGATCAGCTCAGCTTATTGGATGAAACCGTTCTCAATGGGTAACCGCCATCATGAGAGCCACGATCCACACCCAGGCACAGCGCCATGGAGGAATGGTGAAGAGATTCGAATTGCACCCTTCACCCAATCCCGATTACGACATGAGAGCCTCAAGACAAGGAGGCGCCTCCCCCACCTACTCCCTCGCTGATGCCGGTATTGTACCAGGCGGTGGAAGAGACGGTTCCGCCTGATTAGGCATGGGGCCACATGAGTGCAGAGACCCATTTGGCTCCGGATCTCTAGTCATGCCACACCAGCACCATAGGAGGACTGGCGGTTAGAAGGTAAGAACGTTCCAGTCCTCCGCCAGTTTCGTGGCCACTTCCACGCCGCCCTTCACCGTCTCACACTCGAACATCTGGTCCTTGGTCAGCCCAAGACTCTCCAAGGAGACCTCACAGACGGCAATCCTTACCCCAGCCTCTCGCAATCCAATTAGCTGCTGTTCGAACTGTGGTGAGTTTTTCTGATTGGAGCGCAACACCTCAACACCGGGACCGAGCAGTAATAGTTCAACGGGCATCTCCTGCTTTGTCTTGCGGATCATGAGCGTCATCTGTAGCACGGCATTTGCCCTGACGAAGGCTTCCTTCCCTGTTGTCAATACAACAAGTGTTGATCGGTCAGTCGACTCCACATCTCCTCCTCATCACTGAGTACTTTCATATTCACCCAGCAGATAGCCCAATGGGTCTCATCATCATGGTAGCCATATCCACCAACACTGGAACCTTCACTGACTGCTTCCTTGCCTCTTGGTGACGCGCCTACGCGATAACACCTGGCCATCGGCTCAACGGATCCGTACCACGTAGAGCCCTGCATCATACCAACAGTCATGTGAAGGAGCGACATTCCTGCTCACAATCGTTCGTGCGATCGTCAATGCTTGTTTGGATCAACACGCACAATCCAGCAACAGCAGCGACCGTTCCGTCGAAAACCTTCGGTCGGTGTCGCCTCGGGCTTTATCGCCTGCAGAGTGTTCCCTTTGGTTAGCGTTCTAGCGGTCGTGCAAGTCGGCACGGCCTAGTTCTGTGTGGCTAGCACGATCGACCCTCGCACTTGATCCACTCGCCCTAGCAGGACAAACGACATCACTTATCCATCGCTAGCAGCAATCCCTGGTGGATAAAGTCGGAAGCCCGACTCCTCCTTGTGATACAGGGAGCGATAGAACTCTTCGGCGGTATCAGTGATGAGGTCGACCCTTGCCACGCCGAGTAGCGGGAACGCGTGGGATATGATTCTCCTGGCAATACCGGCTCTTCGAACACTCAGCTCAACAACGAGAAGGGACAGGTGGGCTTGTATTGCTCTATCGGTTTGGAAGTAAGCGAATCCGACAACTCGACCGGCATCGGTGGCAACAACGGACACGACCCCTGGCGCCGTGAAGACTGCGTGCGCCCGATCCCTGTCGTCAACATAGGAACTCCAGGCCTCTTGGCGGCACAAGGCAAGCACACCATCAAGATCGCCTTCTTGGTATTCTCTGAAATCGACTGCATCCCGCACGCACTCAATCTAACCGCGTCTCAGCGCCAAGAGCTTCCGCCACGAATACAATCGACCTGGAGTCGACACGTCGGAGATCATGATTCGAGCACGATCCCCGGGAATCTGTCAGACCAACTTCCATCTCTGTTCCCGCAGCCCGACGCGATCACAGACTGTTGCCGAAGGGTGCTACTTGTCTGATTGCTTTGACTGAACTCTGTGAGAGTTACTACGTAAGAGCTACGCCGGGCGGGTAGGCTACGGTCCAAATACCGTCAGCTGACCCTGTGCGGTCGAGCTAACCCCCCCACACTAAGGTCGGGGGAAGTCAAAGGTAAGTAAAATTTAGAACGCTAAGCCACTGGAGCACCTGGGTCGGTTTCGCCACACCAGTGCAATGGGAATTCACAGTTTCTCTACCAAAATAGTTTACCAGTTGTTGGATTGACCCCTCGCCAACGGGCAAACTGAGATTGCCGATCCACTAAGGTTGGGAGCAGTGAAGAACTTTCAAACAGACGACGGTGATTTGCAGCTCCGTCAGGCCATGTTTGATCATCTGGACCGTTGCCTTGCAGGAGCGAAAGCAGAGTTTCTCCCCTCTCGCATGATCAATACCTTTGAGTTCCAGGGTCAACCTATCCGACTCATTGTACAAAATGGAATCCGAAAGGTACGGGACCTCCCTGGCGCGTTGACCATTCGAACCACCTACACACCTCCATCAATGGTTCCACCGTATATCGATGATGTTGGATCGCATGGCCTAGTTCGCTATAAGTACCGAGGCGAAGATGGACAGCAATCGGACAATAGGGCGTTACGTCATGCCATGAAAATGGGGTTGCCCCTGGCTTACTTCGTTGGCATTGCACGCAGTATTTACCTGCCCATCTATCCCGTCTATGTCGAAGCGGAGGACCAATCACACCACGAGTTCGCGATAGCGGTGGACCAATATCTTCATGGACTCGACCTTGATTCGATCGATATCTTTCAACGTGAGTACCGCGCTAAGATGACCAAGGCTAGATTGCACCAACCATCGTTTCGAGCACGAGTTCTCTATGCCTATAATTCGACCTGCGCGATTTGTCGCCTCCATCACGCCGAACTACTAGATGCTGCCCACATTCTTCCCGATGGCCATCCGCGAGGGATACTGATTGTGCCCAATGCATTGACCCTGTGCAAGCTCCATCATGCCGCCTTTGACCGCAATCTCTTGGGTATTCGCCCCGACTTCGTCGTGGAGGTGAAACCCGAACTTCTACGCGAGATCGATGGCCCGATGCTCCAACATGGCCTCAAGGAAATGAATGGAACTCAGCTCGTACTTCCAAGAGAGCGGGCGTCGCATCCGGACAGAGCCCGCCTCTCGGAGCGATATGAGGAGTTTCGCAACACGAGGTGACCTTTCCAATCGCGCTAAACGGCGGAGTTTTTATGAACCAGCTTGCGCTAAAGATCCTCAACCTGACTGGCTGTGGGCAACCCCCAAGAGACCGCCCAATCTGGGATCGAGCACCACAATATGTCCAGTCATATCCGTAACCATCTCCCTCAACTACTGATCTGCTCGTAAACTACTGTCCGTATAACTCCTTAAGATCTCAGCATCAAACTCAGTGGCCCAAGATGGATGATGAGACCAACTACCACGAGTATGTCGCCTGGACACATCGATGTACGGATTACAAAGCAACATGAGACCAATGGATTACAGATAGTGGACTTGCTCAGCAAATGGGACACCGGACTCCCCTTACCTATGTAGCCTGCAACATAGCGGCTTGTTCGAACTGAATCGGCGATAAATAGTCGATTCCCAATTGACGATGTCTCCCATTACACCACTGGATCCAATCAGGGATTGCAGTTTTGACCCGTTGACGAAGGAGTGGCTCGGTTGCAATCTCATTGATGGCTGTTTATGGATAGCTCCGATTGCAGTCCGTCCAGTCCCAAATATAACCCAGCCACCATGCGAGGACTAGACCCGCACGAAGGCATCAGCTGGAGTCATTGGTGCACGGTCGTTGCATAGGTCACGACGGCACAATCCCTGTCACATTTCGTGTCACGGAATCGTGACTAAGCATGCCTATTGATGACACACAGTGAAGAACACGCCCTTGCTGACCTGCATTGATGTTAACGCCTGGGTAGGCATGAAGGGCTAGGATTTGAACTTCGGATCCAGAGTTCAACGGGCACCTGCTCCCGTGTACCACAAATCCTTGGTCTGGCCCGTTTACTTAAAGGATGCGATACCATCCGATCAGGATCGGTATGCACCCATCCTGTGTATCTCTCGGTTCCGGATGCGGTCCTCAGCGGTGGACCCCATCCAGCGGAGACCCCGCAAGTGGCCCGGTGATCTTGGCCCAATGAATAATGGGTAAGGGACTCCAGTCAAGGTGAGTCCGACGAGAAGCTGGCCTATGGGAAGGCTCGGTCATGAGGTGAAAGGGGACGCTGTTCAGGGAGCGAGGCAAAATGGGCCTTTCCGTTAGCATTTGGGTTTTGACCACACCAGGTTGGTTCACCAGTACGCAAGCAACACTTACGCTAGCTCCAATGATGGTTCGAGGAGGACGCCCCAATTGACTTCCAATATTTGTGCCTCCTCCTGTGAGACCTTCTATTATGATCGAAGCAGCTCACTGAATCGATCGGTTCTCGAGATTTTGAACTTCCAATATTGTGGGAATGAGTTCCTTATGAAGGTTTCTGGCCGTGATCCAGCGAACGTGGTAGTCAGCGCCTATATGGGTCGTACTTTGACATGACCAGCGCAGGCTCGCGGCGAAGTAACTCTCACTGGTTTCGAATCCTTCGTTCCGTAGTCGAAGTCGCTCTTGCAGTTGTCGCAGGATATGCGATTTTCGCTCAACGACGTAATTTCGCACTTGCGATTGGCTTGTTTGCACATCTGCGATGGGGTTGGGTTGGCATCGCCATTCTCGCCGAGATGGCGTCAATGGGCGCTTTCGCTCGGATGCAGCGCTGGCTTCTACGCATAGGAGGTACAACACTGCATCTTTGGGCAATGATTGAGATAACTCTTGCAGGCAATGCGCTTTCCGTGAGTCTTCCAGGCGGTGCTGCGTGGTCGACGGTATGGGCGTTAGACCAACTTCGGCGACGCGAAGCGCCCCGTCATCTTGTCGTTTGGGTACTTGTCGTTTCAGGTGTACTATCGAGCGTCACGATAAGTGGCATTTTGATCGCTGGAGTTTGGATCGCTGGTGATAAAGGACCCAGCAGTGACCTACGGTGGCCCTTGCTCGCAGTTGCAATCACCTTAATCGGGGGATCTGCGATATTGGTGTTTCACCAACGGAGCCGTACTGCACGCGGCGCAACTTCAAAACACCTAGCTCGATTCTCCTCTGAGAGTCGCGTGCGCAAAGCTATCGAAGAGATCGGCCGGTATGCTCGCACGGTTGATCCGCGATGGCAGGACTGGATAGCGTCCCTATTCTTTGCTCTGATGAATTGGCTTACCGATATCGGCTGTCTTGTTGCATCAATTGTCGCCTTACATATCACTGTCCCCTGCCCTAGCCATCAGAGCCCTTGAAGGGAGATCCACTACAGTCATATCAAGGGCGGGGAACGAGGAGTCAGATGAAGGTATACCCGAGAGAACAGAAGGAACGAGTACTGAGAAGGCTCCTGGAACTAGGGGGTGGTGGGGA
>NZ_DAHVNP010000026.1 GCF_027319265.1 Ferrimicrobium sp.
TGCCTCCGTCTTTTCCTTGCGGATGGATTTGAGTGCATCAGTGGTGCCAACTGGATGGGCAACAATGGAGATCGACTTTCGAACCCCTGGAGAGAAGACCAACGCATGGAGGAATGATGGAGGTACATCGATTCGTGGCCAATCGCTGATCCAGAGGACCGTTGAGAAGCCTGAATCAGAACGGAAATGATCCCAGTGCTCGGAGATCGCAACCGGTCCGGCGGTGGCAAGCTTTGAGCCGGGTTGGCCTGGGACGATACTCTCCATAGGGTCATAGGCAGAGCGGACAATAGTTGCTAGTTCGGCGGCCGCCAACCAATGCTGGACTCTCAGTCCCGATGTTCGTAGGCTGTGTTCAATCGCGGCCATGTCCGCTGATAGCACTGCTGCTGCGCCGCGCATCCCTCGACCAGCCGAGACGATGGCCTTGGACGCTGCCTTCATGTCAAGAGCAATGGTGATGGTGGATCGATGCGTTGAAGAACCTACTGAGGTCTGATCGAGCAATGACTGATAAGCCTCATCGGTCCAACTACCGTCATGGAGCCCCTGATGTTCATACCAACCCGCGACGCCAACGCCTGGGTCAGGTACCGTCGACTCCAATACTTGCAGAGCGGCGCAGGTACCGGACTGGGCCAGCGAGGCGAGTGTCCGGCCCCAAGCCGACACCCGTTGAGCCTGCTCATCAGGAGAGAGCAAGACGTAGGCAGGATGTTCAACCAGAAGCGTTGCCGAGAGGGTCTGTCGATGAGGATCATGGACCATGACACAACCAGTGACAGGGTCATCGTAGAAGCGAAGGGCCCCCGCATCGCCGGGTAGGGCAAGGGTACCTGCTGGTCGGGGCTTCGATGGTTTGGAGCGAAACTCAGTCTGCCCTGCGTGTTTGCGAGCCCAGTAGTGACCCGCCACCGGTACCCATTCGATGGCAGGTCTACCCTGAACACTTACCATTGCCGATGCCAAGAGGGGCACCCACAACAAGCCCGACAAGACAAACCCGGTCTCGCCTGCAATGGCAAGAACGGCGACTACGACGATGACAACCAAGCCGAGAGCGACGACCCGGGGCAATGAGAACCCGAGCATGACACCACGCGTCGATTGACGTCCGAACCTGACAGTGGCTGGCCCGACTGGTGAGGAGGAAGCGGTCATGGCGATACCTTTCTGTTAACTACCTCGATGAACTACTCGCAGCGGACGGGGCACGAGGATTTGGCGACGATGATGGTGAAGCCTGCGTTGGACCATGGGAAGCGAGGTCAAAGAGATCGTTCGTGCTCGGCTTTGTGGAGCCTGGAGCACCGGTGCCGCTCGGACCAGTTGGGCCAGTCTGGCCTGGTTGCCCGGAAGTGGAGGCCGGCCTGGGGGAACTCCCAGTGACGCCAAATTGGCCTCCGATTGATGAGACCTTCTGTGGAGCGGCAACGGCCGTTTGTGTCACCGACTTCACACTGCTCGCATGGCCGTGTAATTGCGACATGTGATCAGAGGTGAAATGAACCGTCTTTAAGGCAATCCAGGGGGCGAGTCCGCCCATTAGGAGGAGAAGACCTCCCGAGGCGATCTGGGTGATCGCTTGAGTACCAGAAGGGGCTCCAGCCGTTGTACCAACCCCAACAGCGCCAATGCCACGAAACAATGTGTAGAAGCCTGTGATCAGAATCGTTACGAGAATCAGCTTCGAGGCGATCAGTGCAATCATCCCCTCGATCCACTTCTTCACCCAACCAGTTGAGATGTCGGCCAATGAGCCAGCAAAAGCTAATGGACCAAAGACGGCCGCGAGGATTATCAAGAGTTTTCGCACCGTGAGTGCCGCCCAGATGACAACGGCAGCCACGATAATGATCAACGAAAGAATCAGCAAAGCAGCGGGGTTCTGAATGGAAGCTAACACAGCACTACCCATGATGCCTTGACCAAGGGTCGTCATGGTCCCCCCGGTGGCCGCCTGAACCATGCCATTGGAGAGGCTGTCAGTAGCTGCGAGTAGAAGGTTCGTGACAGCGATCGCCGCAGCTCCACCGATGAAGGCAATGAGTAGCCCCTTGCCTGCGCGGCCAAGACCAGCGATGTCGCGGCGCAGAATTGACTGGATGATCTGGATCAGAAACAACCCCATACCCACCACGACCGCGATGGCCATCAGCATCGCCAAGAGACGATCAAAACCCGTTCCACCAAGACGGATCGCCGTCGCGCTCCCGATTTCTTCCCAAAGCCAGGTGCATACCTTGGTCGCCGCCTCAGAGAAGTATTTCGCGATCGCCGAAAATGCTGAACCAGCCAACGATTTCGCACCGGAGCTGAGCAAACTTCCAAGTGCCGTAAACGGATTAGGTATCGATGGCACCAGAGCTAGCCCTCGGTCCAGTTGTCAACCGACATGGCACCATACCCGTGGTGATATTCGGCACTTGCGAGGCCGAGTTCAAGCGAGAATGGTTTGCTGACCGCCTGATGGCTAGCTTGGCTGATGGTGAGAGTGCCTGTCACGTCCAGGGCCACCATGAGTGGGTCTGAGGGTTGCCAACCCGTTGCAAGAGCTGACGACCACTCCGGGTTGACCGACTCGCTCACATCTGAGACACTCCACACGACTCGATGTTTGGCATTCATCGACCATGTCGAGGCTGTAGGGATGGGTGACGGCTCACCAACAAGGTCGCCATAAAGCACCCGGGTCGAAGCAAGCGAAGGAGTCCCAGGCATGGAGTCTGGTGCAAGTTCCGATTGCGCCCACGAGAGCAGTGCAGAGCGAGTGTCTTTGGCAAAGTTGATATCGAGTAGCTCGTTAACAAAAGCCGTCGCATACGTGTCTGACCCCTGTCGAAGGGTATTCAAGATCGCGGGGAAGTTAGCGGAGACTGTCGGGGGAGGAAGTTTCAGCGCTTCCACTTGGATCCATTCAGCACCGTTGGCCTGATTCGCCTCAGCGATCTTGGCATTATCGGCCAGTTGTTGGGCTGATGTGTGCCCTTCCCCAGGTGGAGCGCTATAGCGCGGCGTCAACGTATGACTCGTTCCCCCGTTGTTTGCGATGGCACGGGTTCCCTTCTCGTTTCCGCCACGAGCCCCCAAAACGAAGATGATCGCTAGTACTGCGACGATGACTAGTCCACCGCCACCGATGAGCCATCCTCGAGTCGAGCGCGATCTCATTACAGCGCGTGCCCAGCACCGACGAAGAAGTTAACGAGAACATCAGCTCCTCCGACTAACAATGCGGCGATCAAGCTCGCGAGAACGCCTGTCTTGCCCCTCGAGGTATGGTTTGGATTACTGGAGTGGTGACCGAGTGCCCACACGATGGCGGAGACAATAACGCCAGCAACAGCGGCGACGAGGCCAACCGTCAATAGCGCACCGACGATGTTTTCCAACTCGGTGATGCCCGGAAGGCCCGACGTATTAGGGCTGATGTTGACCGCGAGGAGGTTAAGCATTGTTGTTCCCTTTCTGTCGAGGGTCCCACACTTCGGTCCCCACTACCCAAGAACCTGCCCGGCGGAAAACCGTCACAAATTAGGTTGTGGGATTCACAATGGCATCAAGACCCCCGGCAGTGAAGGCGGTCCAGGACTGAACCACAACCCCCATCTGCGGATCTACTGCCGACTCAACCAATCCATCACCGAGATAGATCCCGACATGACCAGGCAACCCTGGACCAGGGGCATCCGTACCAGGGACGAAGACAAGATCACCAGGTGCCATGGCACCAACAGCAACCATCTGGCCCTCGTTCATCTGATCAACCGTGTAGTGGTCGAGTGTCTCACCCGCCTGGGCCCACGCCATCATGGTGAGCCCTGAGCAGTCAAACGCATTCGGCCCCGCTGCTCCCCAAACGTAGCGATCTCCAAGTTTCGAAAGCGCATAGGTGATTGCAAGGCTCGCCTGAGGAGTGGTCCCAAGCGGGATCGCATAACCAGCGGGTAGTCCATCCGAGCTCGCCGCCCCCGTAACCCCTCCCGTGGGACCCGCACCACAACCAGCGACGGTGAAAGACCCGGTGACCTCCGCCAACACGACACCAGCTTCGAGCCAGTGAGTTTTGTAATTCGAGCCACGAACGAAGCGAGACCCTTGGACCTCCTCCGCGACACGCCATGGCTTCTTGGTCTGCCAATCTGAGACTGAAAGCAGACGCTGTACAAACATGCCAGTGGCATCGGCGGGGTTGGACTCTTCGGATACAGTGCCCCATCCATCCTGAGTTTGCTGCTGGAAGAGACCCACGGACGTACCATCTTGGCCCATTCCCTCCCCTGTGTTGGAACCTGGAACCCTCGTGTTTCCAAGGTCGCGTAAACCGCTCTCAGTAATCGCCACCATGAGCGCGATCTGCTCTGCCTGCGCAGACTCACCAGAGGCAGCTGCGGTGACCGACACAATTGTTTCAGCATTCACTGATTGTTCGGGATCCAGGGTAACAATCGTACCCGTCGACTGACAGCTGGCCATATTGACCAAGGTGCTGAGCGTTGCTTGCTCGGCAACGGGGCCTGTTGCTCCTCCTGTCAACACGACAAGGCCCATCAGGACAGCGAGGGCGGCTAAGCAAAGAGCAAGTACGACCTTGTAGTTCACAACCTTGCAATGACCAGCAGGAAAAACGTCACCAATCCTGAAATCACCCAGACAAAGTCAGACAAGCGCCGAGCATCGAGTGCGCAAGTGAGCGTAACGCTGACCACGTCCAGCTCGATGTCCGTGGCCTCTATCAGGGAACTTGCGCAAACTGATGCGTAAGTGTGCATTCGCCCCTTTTTTGCCCTCTCTTACTTTTTTCCCTGTTCTTAGCATGGAAGAGGAGAGTTCCGCTATTTCCCCAGCTCAGTTGATATGTGTTGCTGCGTAAGTAGCGCAAGTTATCGATACTGGGATTCCAGGGCCAGTAAGAGTCCCTGCTCATAGGGTTGCATGGGAGCGAAACTCGTCAGGCCAGATTCGCCTCCCTGTCAGTTTGCGCACCTGTGAGTGCCAGAGCGAGCTCCAATTCAATGAGACCGCCTTGGAGTATTCGAAACAATGCCTTGGCTCCAAGTGCAAGCTTCAGACCGATGTACAATCAACGCTTGATCAAAAGTCCTGGAAAGCCCAGAATCCAAGGGTCCACCGGTCCTCATCAGCGCCGCAGATCCAAGGAGGCTACAAGAGTGGCATCCAACTTCCTTCTATACCAACCAGCCGTACTGGAAGGCTACGCGGCTCGGTTATGAATAAGTGCAAGTCAGGAATTTGAGGACGAGTGACACAGCCGAAGGTTTCACGGAGGAGGAGCCATGGGGACTATCGCTTCAGCATTAGGAATCGCCCGATCCTACGGAACATCATACCTTTCCCTTAATCAATTGCGCCAGGTCTATTGATCCCTCATCAACCAGACCATCTCACCTCGATTGCCAACCTCATTCCAGATACAGAGCCATATTGTGATCAGAACAGCCTCGAACGAAAACACGACCATCAATTGGGCGGGATAACGGAAGATGCATTTACCTAAGGACCTCAATCTCTCGGAGTGACCTAGAACACGTTTATCTTCCCACTAAGTCATCAAACCTGCGAACCGCATTCCTCAGTTCCTCGAGCTTCAGGCCAAATGCACTTCTTTGAGTTGCTCTAAGAAGGGGGAGCACTTTCTTGGCCGAACCTGCACACTCCAACAAAGATAAAGCACAATCAACGACATTCTGACAAGCAACATTCACATCTCCCGGACCGAGAGCCTTTACCTTGAGGGCTCGTTGCTGAAGATCTTCTACCGCCGCAACGATAGCGCTGTAGGGAAGTGCCCGTTCTAGAGGACTCTGAACCGAGAGCACTTCTTGTACACCATGCTCCATTAGAGTGGCTAAGTCCGACACGAGCACTTCACGTTCGAATTTCCATCGAACAAACATGTTTGTAACGACCGGTCCCATAGCCAAAAATACGGCATATAAGGTCTCACGTGGAGCATTGATCTCTGACAAGATGACTGCCCTGGTAATAACTGTACCTACTGATGTAATGAAGGCCTGATGGGCTTCGCGTCGTTGTTCGGACTTTGTAAACCTTTGTTGTAGGTATGCCGCCAGTACTACGGCGGTCAGAGATGCTACTACTGAGCCGAGGATAGTAACGACCGTAGCAATCATTTATCTCTCTCCTAACACCTTCGCCATATCCAGTAACTAACATACACTACGACGGATACATTTACTACAACTATCACCAACTTCACCCGATCATTCGAATATTACCTTGATTGACGGATACCATTTCTGTCGATTCATACGTCAATATAACAGTAGTATTGGTACTGCATGTCACTCCCTCAGGATCTTCTATGTAGTAATTCGACTTAGGCAGAATACTTCGACGCGTTGAGCGTTCGTTAACACGGAACAAGGATGATCGAGTGTTAAAAGACTTCCGAAAACTACGAAGCCGGTACCAAAATGTGACGATACGGAAGAGCTTTCGCCGAGTCGATCACCCATCTCCTCGCCTTCATGCGGTGCACTAGTAGATGTTTGATTAGTCTGCTGGCCACTCCGATTTTGGTCGCTCCGCTCAGAAGGGGCCAATGCTCGTTCGTGAAGTGCGCAAAGGAAGGCGATCTCATCCACAGTGGTCAACGATCAAGGCTCTAGAACGGCTCCTCGTCCTGAAGTGAGGAGGTGTCGGGAGGTGATAGCCTCCTTACCAGCTCATCGACTAGCTCAGGTACCGGTTGGAACTCCGGCCCGGCCACCGCATTGTAAACCTGACTGTTCGTCTTCACCGCATACTCAAGCCTCCGCAGCTGTCTATCGTCCCACGAAGACTGAGATTCGATGAGCTCCCATAGTCGTCGAGTTGTGTCATACGAACTCGAGTGCACGAAGGCCTCTGCAAGTGCTCCGACACTTACAGCTTTAGTGCTGGGATGTGCCATGAGTCCAAGAAAGATGCGGTATGCAACCCAACGAGCCGGAACGGAGCCACGAGCATCTTCGAGGCATATATCTTGGTGCTCCTCAAGAAAGCCATCACGCGCCTCCAACCGATCAAATCCCTCTGGTCGTACAGGCAGAATCGGAATGCCGCGGGCGAGACACCAGCCCACCTCCTGGTCGCACCACTGGCTTTCGTGGAACCCTTCGAACACAAACGCAACTAGAAGGTGGCAGGAACCTAACGCGCGTTTAATAGTGTTCCGCCACTGATGGCTAGTGTCCCTCCTCAGAAGTTTGCGGAGAAACAATAGGCTCCAAGTATTTCTGCATAGAAGCGAAGATCTCGTCGGCGCTCTTGGTCCAGATGAAGGGCTTGGGGTTCTCGTTCCAGGCCTTGGCCCACTTGGTAATCCC
>NZ_DAHVNP010000027.1 GCF_027319265.1 Ferrimicrobium sp.
TGCGCTCCAATCCCCGTGTCGTGCGAAAGCGGATGAGTCCCTATCCCACCAAGTATCCCAACCACTCCAATTGGCCTCAACCCTCTAGGGAGATCAAAGATCTCATCTATGTCATTGCGGCTGGTCCCTAAGTTAACGGTAGTGAGTGTTAGTCCATATGACCAGATTGCGGTAGTTCCGTCGTTTACAGTGTTTAGCAATGACGTTGCCGATGGCATGGAACTACCGGTTCCCCAGCGGAGCGGGGTAATGGGTGCCGGTGGGTCGGATTTATCTCCACACCTTGTCTGGAGCGGGTTTCCCGAAGCCACCAGGAGCTTTCTAGTTACTGTATTCGACCCCATGGCCCCGACGGGGAGTGGTTTTTGGCACTGGGAGGTTATCGATATCCCTGCGTGTGTTACTCATCTGCAGACAGGGGCAGGAGATGATGCTGGTTCTGGGATTCCAGCCGGGGCATTCCAGTTGCGTAATGATGCGGGTTTAGCTAGATATGTAGGGGCGGCACCACCAAAGGGACATGGTAGGCACGTCTACTATATCGGAGTGCATGCCATAGACGTGGAGTCTCTTGGGCTAGAGCCAACTGCAAGTGCTGCGTTTCTGGGATTTAATCTGCACAGCCATACCCTTGCCCGCGGTGTGATTGCGCCCTGCTACGAGGCCAAATAGATTCAGGGCGACTCCCGTCACCTCCTGGATAGGATTGGCTAGCCAAGATAAGGTGACTACGCCCAGTATGGCTCGACTGCCCGTCGTCTGTATGATCTGGGGTGTCGCTGTTGGGGTGAGAACCCTGTGCCGTGCGCGAGTAGTTTCACATCTTGGACCATCTATCTGAACGCAAACTGAGATAGATCTTGGGACTCTTCGTGATCACCCAGTTGACAAGCGTCCAACGTAGGAATAGAATGTCCCAATTGGTATGGAAGCGGTTCCAAATCCAAGGGGGGAAATTGAAACCTGGGCATCGGGCGACAATTGAAGACGTAGCGGCGCATGCGGACGTCGGAGTCGGGACCGTGTCGCGGGTTCTAAACCACCGGCAGCATGTCTCCCAATCGACGCGAGACAGAGTCGAAGCCGCAATTGTGGAACTCGGTTATCGACCTAGCCAGCTTGCTCGATCCCTATCAAAAGGTAGGTCAGATCTCGTATCCGTGGTTGCACCAGATATTACGAGGCCGTCAGTGGTAGCCCGCATCGAGTCCTGCCTGGCAGAGCTGAACCGGGTCGGGGTTGTCGCATCGTTATTTGGTGTTTTCAATAGAACGCAATTCGACCAGGTTGTTGACGCGTTATCGGATCCTCATTCCACCAGGGCGCTCGTGGTGGTTTCAATTCCTGTTACGTCCGCCCAGGTGAGCGCTTTGCGAACCGCACATGTAAGCCTCATTGGGCTTGACATCAAGATACCATCGTCAGACTCTGTCTTTATCGACAATGTCCTTGGTGGAGCGATGGTTGGTTCTCACCTCTTCGCTCAGGGATACCGTCGCATCGGCTTCATCGGAGACTTGGACTCGGGGAAGTTCAGATTCACGTCAAGTCGCGCCCGCCTGCGAGGTTTGCGAGGCGCCCTACTGAAAGGAGGATTACCCTTCGAAACAGAACATGTCGCATTCTGCGAACACGGTACTTCCCCTGCCAAAGAATGCGCGCTAGAACTATTGGCGAGCAGTCGTCGCCCGGATGCAATTTTTGCGTCTTCGGATACGGGTGCCCTCGGGGTGTTGTCGGCTGCGCTGGAACTCGGGCTTCGGGTACCGGATCATCTTGGGGTCATCGGGTTTGATGACCTTGAGATGGCTGAGGTGGTTGGATTATCGACGGTGTCACAACCCCTTTCTTTGAGTGGGGCGATTGTCGCCGAGCGGCTGATCGAACGACTGACAGGGTCGGACGCGCAGACTGTTCACACATCGCTGGATCTCCACTTGGTCCAGCGTGCCTCCACCGCCAGAGTCCCGAACTTCGCAAAACCCTGACAGTCAGTTATGTAATATCCCCACGCGTACCTCGCGTGGATGAAACCGAGAAAGGACCAAGATAACATGGAACCAAAGAAAAGAGTAGGAAAATCGAGAAAGGTCAAGACGGTCGCGATTGTTGTGGCGGGTTCCTCAATCGTTCTGGCGGCATGTGGCAGCTCGTCGACGGCTAAAACCTCCTCGACGTCACCTTCGGGCTCGGCGACCTCAGGGACTATCACCTGGTGGGCAAGCCCGATTGCACAGGTCGGAATCCGCCAGACTCTCATAAACGCTTTTGAGAAAGCCTATCCAAAGATTCATGTCAACCTGGTCAGCGCACCAACCAACACCGGGACCAATAGATCCCAGGTCGTAGCCCAGATTTCGGGGGGATCGACGACACCGGATGTCTTCATGGGTGATGTGATCTGGCCTGCCCAGTTCGGAGCTCATGGACTTGCAGTCCCATTGAGCAATTATCTCCCTTCAAGCTACTGGGCAAAATTTGCTCCTGGTCTGGTGTCCGGCGCCGAATACAAAGGTAAAGTGTATGGTTCACCTCTGTTCGAAGACCAAGGATTCCTCTACTATCGCAAGGATTTGCTCGCCAAGGCGCACCTTCCGGTCCCGAAGACCTGGGAACAGCTGAAACAAGAGTCTCTGACCCTTGTCCACGACCACCTGGTCAAGTATGGTTTCGTGTGGGAGGGTAACTCGTATGAAGGGCTTACCTGCGACTTCATGGAGTATTACACATCCGCAGGGGGCAAGGTTACCAACGCCTCCTACACCAAGGCCTATCTCAATTCACCCCAAGCATTTCGGGCGGTGAATTTCATGCGGTCACTTATCACGAGCGGCGCGAGTCCTGCAGCAGTTGCCACCATGGAAGAGCCACAGGCCATGGCCACCTTCGACGCTGGTGACGCGGCGTTTTTACGTAATTGGGACTACGCGTGGTCGAACTCGCAGACTCCATCTGATTCAAGCGTAGTCGGCAAGGTCGGAGTGGCGCCGTTGCCGACCTTCTCCGGGCATAGCTATCCAGGCTACTCAACCATTGGTGGATGGAATCTATACATTAACCCCCACAGCAAACACGTCGCTACCGACTTGACATTCATCAAATGGATGTCCAGTGTGGAAGCCCAAACTATTCTTGGTAAAAAGTACTCGGAGATTCCGACTGTCGAGTCGGTGCGGAAGGCTATTGCCTCAGAGGCGAGCGCCCCTCCACCCGAGAAGGTGGCGGCTGAAACGCGGCTGATTGCTCGTCCGGCAGGGACTCCAAACTATCCTGCGCTGAGTACAGCTATCTACACGAATGTCAATGCGGCACTCAATGGATCCACCACGGTGAAGTCGGCACTAGCATCAGCTGAATCGCAAGCAGATACAGCATTAAGCGGTGGACTATAGCAAGAACTTGGGCCCGGTCGCTCTCTGGAACGACCGGGCCCAACTAGAAGGATTGGTGGGTCCATGGTCCAGCCGACAGTAGATGACACAACCGCGAACGTCGCTCTGCGTCCAGTCGATGTTGCCCGACGCACGAAGCACCATCGTCGATCCACACGTATTGGCTGGGCATTCTCGTCTCCGGCATTCACAATCGTAGCGCTGGTTACGATCTTCCCAATAATTTTCTCGGTCGTTCTCAGCTTAGCTAACGTCACAGTTACTGGTAATGGGTTCCAGCTTGCCGGATTCACATTCTCCAATTACAGTGAAATATTTCATGCGGCAGTATGGCAATACGCACTTGAGTTCACTGTGTTCTACACGGTGGTTACCGTCGCAGTAGAGGTGATTCTAGGTACCTTGATCGGACTTGTGCTAGAACGCCTGACAAAGGGCCGTGGCATGATGATGGCTCTCTTGCTTATTCCATGGTCAATGATCACTGTTATATCTGCCGAACTATGGCAATATATATTTGATGGAACGTATGGTGTAATGCAGGCAATTTTCTCAGCGCTTGGGTTAGGTCAGCCACAATTCCTCGGGACACCGACCTCGGCAATTATCTCTATGATGGTAGCCGATATTTGGAAGACAACTCCCTTTGTAGCCATCATCGTCGTAGCTGGTCTCGTCATGCTGCCACAGGAAGTGTTTGAGGCTGCAGCCGTCGATGGTGCCAACTCCTGGACAACTTTCTGGCGAGTCACACTGCCGTTACTGAGACCCACTATAGCCCTGGCGATCCTCTTTCGGATTCTTCAAGCCTTTGGCATTTTTGATCTTCCCTTCGTTCTCACCGGCGGTGGACCAGGGACAGCAACGACCTCGTTAGCAGTCCTGAGCTATCGCACAATGTTTGAGAACCTCAATTATGGGGCTGGCAATGCAATCGCTGTGAGTGCAAGTGTCCTCGTTTTAATCGGTTGTCTCCTTTTTCTAAAGGTCTTCCGAGCTCAAGTAAGTGATGCATAGGAAATGCGATACCAAGCACATACCGGTATTAAGAAGTGGGCGAATCTTCTCAACGTCACTGTAGTAGTTATTGTATTGTTTGTGGCTTTACCTATCTATTGGTTGATTGCATCGAGCTTTAAAACAAACGGTGGAATTGGCGCTAGCCCTCCACAATATTTTCCGAATCCTCTCAGCATTGCTAATTATCAATCAGCATTTGTGCACTATGATTTTGGAATATATTTCAGGAATTCGCTCGTGGTGTCTATCTTGGCAACTCTATTAGTTCTCGCGATAGGATCGCTTGCGGGATATGCCCTAGCACGTTTACCCATCCGTGGTAAGACCGCGATCATGATGATTCTGCTAATGATTTCACTTTTCCCAGAGATCGCTGTCGTCTCTCCTCTGTATCTCCTGATGCATGATCTTGGATGGATCGATAGTTATCAAGTACTGATTATCCCGTATACCGCATTCAATCTACCCTTCGCTATTTGGATCATGCGGAACTATTTCCTTGGGATACCAAGGGAGATGGAGGAGAGTGCCCGTGTCGACGGCGCCTCGCCACTACGCACCTATTGGTCAATCATCCTTCCGCAGGCACTGCCTGGCATCTTTACTGCCGGCATTTTCACCTTCACCGCATGTTGGACCGAATTTCTTATGGCGCTCACATTTGACAATTCTAATAGTTTTCGGACGATTCCCGTGGGTATCGCGCTCTTTGGCTCGCCTGATGTCATACCGTATGGTACCATTTTTGCCGCGAGTGTCGTAGCTGTTGTTCCCATCGGTATCCTCGTTTTTGTGTTCCGACGGTTTGTGGTTTCTGGGTTGACTTCCGGAGCAGTGAAAGGTTAGCTATCTGATGCCCTATGTAATGAATCCTGACTGGCTAGGAAACACCACTGTCTACCAGATTTATGTTCGTTCATTTGCTGATGGAGATGGCGACGGGAATGGCGACATCGATGGTGTGATCGAACATCTTCCCTACATCAAGAACCTTGGGGTTGATGCCATTTGGTTGTCGCCGATCATGCCAAGTCCTAACCACGACTGGGGTTATGACGTGAGTGATTACTATTCGGTAGCGAATGACTACGGTGGGATGCCAGCCCTTTCCCGTCTGATTGAGCGGAGCTCACATTTGTCGCTCAAAGTCCTGCTCGATCTTATTCCCAATCACACGAGTTCAGAACATCCGTGGTTCATATCTGCGCGATCTTCTCGTGATTCTCCTTATCGTGACTACTACGTCTGGGCGGACCCCTTGCTTGATGGTGGTGCTCCAAACAACTGGCTCGACGCCACTGGAGCTTCCGCGTGGACGTACGATCCCAACTCCAAGCAGTATTTCCTTCATAACTTCCTCCCCACACAGCCCGATCTCAACTGGTGGAATCCAAAAATTCAAGATGAGTTCCGCGATATCTTGAGGTTCTGGTTCGACCTTGGAATCGATGGATTCAGGGTGGATGTTGCACATGGAATCTACAAAGATCATCTCCTCCGTGATGATCCAGTTGCGCCCGCCGGTCGTGCGTCTCCTTTCACACACTTTGGATTACTGGAAAGGTATTCGAAGAATAGGCCCGAGGTACATAATCTCTATCGGAGTTGGCGTAAACTTGCATCCGAATACGAACCACCAAAGGTACTGATCGGCGAGACGTGGGTTGGCGATATCGATGCAATGGTTCGTTTCTACGGTAATAATGATGAACTCAGCCTCGCGATGAATTTTCCATTCACCTTCTCTGAATTTCAAGCCGGTACCATAGTGCCACTAATCACCGAAACGCTTGCGAAACTTCCTGTAGGTGCCCATGCTTGCTGGGCTGCATCGAACCACGATATCTCGCGGTTCCCTACTCGCTGGTGTGCCGACGATGAGACGCGAGTTCGCAGTGCTCTCATCCTTCTTACTACTCTGCCTGGGACTCTTATTCTTTATTACGGTGATGAGCTCGGCTTAGGTGACTCGATCGTTGGGGATGAACTGCTTCGTGACGAGATTACGGCGCATGCAAGCACAGGCTTCAAGAGGGACTACGCCCGTGCGCCTATGCCGTGGAACCACGATCCGAAACACGGTTTCACCAAGGGCGAACCATGGCTACCCTTTGGTCGAATTGCTACGGACGTCGAGACACAGCATGCTGACGAGCACTCGATCTTGAACTTCACGCGTAAGTTGTTATCGATTCGTCGCAGCAATGTCCTTTCTCCTCTCGCGACCCTTTCTCTGGATGAGCTCGTGTGGAGCTATCGCGTCGGGCAGTTGGAGGTTCATATAAACTTTAGCGGCCAAACGGTTGAGAGCACTACCAGCGGTGGCGTTCTTGTCGACATCTGGGGTGCGGAACGGTCGATATGTGAAGGTGCATACACGCTTGAGCCCTTCGCTGCTTGTATCATTCGCCAGTCATAATGAAAGAGTGAGATTTCCATGGCCTCAATTACCCTCGAAAATGTAAACAAAATTTATCCTGGTGGTTGTCATGCAATCAAGGATCTGAACCTCGATATTGCCGACGGTGAGCTTATGGTCTTGGTGGGGCCCTCGGGGTGTGGTAAGACGACGACGCTCAGGATGGTGGCTGGTCTCGAAGAGGTGACCTCGGGCACGCTTCGATTCGGTGATCGGACAGTGAATGGTTTGGAACCAAAAGATCGCGATATCGCAATGGTATTTCAAAACTATGCTCTTTATCCACACATGAGTGTCGCAGAAAACATAGGATTCGCTTTGCGTCTTCAACATCTGCCCAAATCGACTATCGCTCAAAGGATACGCGATGCTTCTGAAATACTCGGCATTGCCGATATTCTTGACAAGAAGCCAAGACAGCTTTCCGGTGGACAACGTCAACGCGTAGCCATGGGGCGAGCAATCGTGAGAGAACCGAGTATTTTCCTGATGGACGAGCCGCTATCGAACTTGGATGCAAAATTACGGGTGAAGATGAGAGCAGAAGTCAAGCTCATTCAAGAGAGGCTCGCGGTGGCGACGATCTATGTTACGCATGACCAGATGGAGGCGATGACATTGGGTGACAGAGTTGCGGTACTCCGCAATGGGGAACTGCTTCAATGTACCACACCGCAAGACGTATATCTAAACCCAGTCGATACTTTTGTGGCAACATTCATTGGGTCCCCAGCAATGAATTTGTTCGAAGCTGCGATTGATGTTAGCTCGGTATCGTTAGTTGTAGGGTCCCAACGAATCGCTTTATCAGATGCAAGTATGAAACGATTGGCAGGTTTAACTCGTGTGATATTGGGAATCCGTCCTGAACACTTTTTTCTCGGAGATGTGCCTGACTCGGCAGGGCTAGTCGTGGAGGTCAAGCTCGTCGAAGAGCTCGGCTACGAGGAGATGGTGCACTTTGACTTGGACGCGAAGATAGTACGAGGCCAGGGCGAGAGCGAAGATGCAGGTAGTGACGAATATGAAGGGAGAACCGCCCGTATCGCAGGAAGCAGTGACTTGAAACAACACGACAGAGTCACACTACATTTCAAGTGGTCGGATGCCTACTTCTTTGACGCCGCTACCGGGATCACACTTGGATGAGACACAAAATCTTCAATTACAGATAGCGGGCAAATCACGATTCCCTAGGAGGAGGAGGAGTCCGAGGCATCTTCCAGGACCGGTGGTGAGTCCCCAAAAGATGCCGAAATAGGGATTATAGTTTTTAGTTTTCGGTTTCGGTCCTGAGATTCGGGTCAATGAAGCTAATCTGGCCTGCTCGCTGCGGTCTAGGCTGTTTCTAACCGTGGATGCACCCTAGCAGTGGAAAGCTTTGGTAGGTCAAGACAGGTTGAGTGCAAGCAGCTACGCAGTCTCGGCGTCCGATGATGCACGTAGACTTAGGTAGCCCTTGGAAGGTCACTCCAATGGGATACTGTGTCAAGGCGTGAGTAAGTTCAGTGGGCTAATCTGATCACAGTGTCGTCGTTCGCGGTGAGAATCCGGCCGTTGCCGGTGACGACAAGACGGAACGCTGGCGCGCCCACTGTTGCATCGGCCACCGTCGTGTCGCTTGCGGCAGTACTAATGCCATCTAAATCTTCCCCCACCTTCCTCGGTGAGGGTCTTGATCCGCAGCTGGGAACCGTCGGCTTTGTCAGTAGGTGTGAAGGTATTTACCCCTGCCTTGAAGGCCCTTAAGGTCGACCTTGGCACTAGCTTCCCTGGTGATGACCAGGTAGGAGTAGTCACGCTCAACCAGGAGTGCGATATTGGCCTCGGCTGCATTACCACGGTCCATGACCACCATTGGTCGTTCACCGACAGACAGGGTATCGTTGGTCCGTTCTCCTAGCGATGCTAGCGTTTGAGCGACTTGGCCCAACTCGTTGTCAACGCAGGCAGCGAATGCGTGCCGAAGGGGACCCGATGGTGTGAGAAGTACATTCCGGCTGCATCGATGATGAGCACATAGAGCACCAAAGGGATCACGGTCTCAGGCTTCGGGCCAGTCGCACCAAGGACCGGCAAGCTCTGTCATGAACCATTTGGATGCCGCAGCGAGATGCCCGCGCTGGTCAGGAGATCACCGGCCCTGTGGGTCAGCCAACCAAGGCTGAGGAACCCGATCAACAAAAGTCCCGAGAACGGGTGAAAGTGATAGAAGGCATACCCACCGCCGATTCTGACAAACATGCGCAACCGGCACAGCCGCGTAAACCAGGGCTCCACAGTCCTCCACGTACCAGCGGCTAGGACGCAAAAGACGACCGTGCTTGTTAATAATCCAGTTGCCAATAACACCAGAGCCAACGCAATGATGCCCACCCCATGAAGTGCATGGGTGAGCATGCGGTGCCCATCCGATACCTTGTTCACGACCCAGGAAACCCCGTAACTGATGACTCCGCACTCATGGGCAACGCTCGAACCTGGTTCGTCAATGTCAGGTAAGATTGGCGCACCATAAATTGGCCACCACCACCGAAGCTATCATCCGGGTAAGGGGGTGAACCCAAAGGCCGCGGGTCCCGTCGCTGCCTGTGCTTTGTCCAGCATGGGAGATAGATCTGCATGCGAAACGATCGTGTTCCACTGATCGTCTTTGCCCATCTCGTATCGCCCTCTGTTCGCGACGCCTGGTCTGTGCAGTGGCGGTAGCAAGTCATGAGATGCACTAGAATAACGATATGGACACGGTGGAAACGTTCTATTCGACAACGTACGTGGCTGACTGGCTTGGAGTCAGCGTCCCGACCATGCATAGAGCCATGAGTAGGTTGGGATTGGAGCCTCGCCGTGGGCCGAAAGGGCATTTGCGTCTCAATCGGCGAGACATTCGTGCTTTGCTGGCGGACCTGGGACGAGCCCCGAGGGTGAAGGGATTCAGCCGCGAAGAGTTGTTTGTTCTCAATGTTCTACTAAGGCGTCCGTTTGGTCTACGGTCTGGACGATTGGTCGCACGACACGCGGGTATTTCGCCTACGACCGCCCTCAAGGCGCTGAACAGCCTCGAACGACGAGGGATGGTCGAACACCGTCACGAGTTAGTGGCCGAAGGAGTCCCCAAAGAGGTGACCGTTTGGGTCTTCCGTGTCGAGCCCTACTGGCTAACCGACGCGATTGGTTTGCAGATACGCAATACCATCCCACCCGCTCCTAGGTTGAGGACGCAAAGAGACACGAGGGTTCCACAACATTTCAAACACCTGTTTTGGAATGCTGATCTTAGAGAGCTCAATACGAAAGACCATGGATCGGCCATTGCCATTGCCGTTCTTGAGCAGGACAACCCTCACGCCCTTGCCTGGGCGATTCAGAACCTTAGCCCAGAGGCATTTGCTATCGCCGCACTTCCTCGACGGGGATCCACACCCGAGATGTCGGCCCTTGCTGCTCATATTGCAGGAAGGAAGTAGATTGGATGCCCCATCCGCTAGCAGGGATCATGTCCGCGCGAAGTCATCAAGCATGGAGCGTCGCCACGACAATCGCTACAAATCGGGGGTTCTACCTCGCCGAGGGTACTGGCTTGGCGATTCATCTCCATCACCGCAGGAGCACTGATCTTGATTTCTTTGTGCACGACAACTTCGACCCGGATGAGATACTGACTGAGATCAACAGGAGCGAACTACCGGTAGCCGTAACTGGCCTTGCTGACGGAACTCTGAATGTGCTATGCGACTCAGTTGTGGTGCAGTTTCTCTCAGTGGCTGGACAGGAACAGCTCAGCCCAACATCGACAAGAGACACTGCTAACCTTGCTGCGATCCCGGACATCTTGGCAATGAAGCTCAACGCCGTATTGGGCCGGGCAAAGTTACGGGACTATTTCGATCTGATGGTCATAGATCAGCGAACTGGCTACTCGATCGAAAATGGTATTGGACTCTTTCTTCGGCGATACCGGCCAGCAGTCCCCGATCAGTCCGTGGCGACCCTGATCCGGTCACTTGGTTACCTAGATGACGTAGAAGATGATGCGACAGTGCCGGTAGCGAGGCAACAAGTCGTGGATTTCTGGAACTCCCGTTCTGTCGATGTAGCGAAACACACCGATCGTTATGGAGTAATAATAAGCCCCTCCACACCACTTGCTCTGGAAGTGCTAGAAGAACCCTCCGACCCAGATTGACGACCTCGATGCCTAGGTTTCGGTAACGGACCGCATTAGGATAGCCCATTTTTATCTCCGGGGTGTTGTCGGCCCTTCAGCGGTGCACATATATGGAGGAAGTAAAGCGCCGGGAAGACCAGTGCGAGCCATGGTGTGTGAGGCGGATCAATCCACGTAGACAGAAATACGTCCGCTAGCGACGTACGCAGTTGCAAGCAGTAGACCCAATGACGATGATAATCCACGGAGTAGCACCTGGTGTTGATCTCTTGGAAGGGCGTATTGCAGGAACACTGGGGTATATGAGGTAGCAGCATTTTTAGCGGACTGGATTCACACAGGAAGACTGTTGGTCCTATTCGAGGCCGAGAGATGCTTGCCGCCGGAGCAGATCTTGTGATCAGCTTTCCAGGTGAGACGAGCACCCGCGACATGATCAACTGCGTTGAAAAGGCATGCGTGAGCGGATCGAGCCAAGACCAACGGTGGAACTGCACGCGGGGGATGGTTGCGTCAGGAGTACATACGGTCTCAATTTGAGCCAGGTGACCCTAGTGTCATCACTCCGTCCTTGCGGACGGGCGTGCGCTACTGAAACATCTCTATCCAAACGGGGGAATTCTCCGTCAAGCACTCTGGCGTCTCCGTGAACAGGACTGTGACCGGCTAGCTGGCGTGAGCTAGTCGTTCGCTGTGTCATCTGATCTCCTTGTCCGCTGTGACATACGGAACCCGTCCGGGCTTCTGGACGAGGATCTGGGCTACATTAGTCTGATGAGATCAGAGAAGGCATTCGCTCAGCAATGGTCCGTCTTTGGACTGGAGTTGACAGAGTGACGGGACATCGCCGATCACTGGTGCTGGGCCTGGTTGCCCTGTTGCTGATCATCGGCGGACTTGGGCTTGTGCTCGTTCGATCTCATCGCAGAGTGGCAAGCAAGAGGCCGCTCACGTCGATCGAGGTGCGTACGATTCGCAACTCGACGTCGACGATTGCGAGCGCGGTAGCCGCAGGTAACCTTGCTTGCGCATCAACGACCTGCCTGGTTGCGACCGAGCGTGGATATTCGGATTATTCCCAGCTTTGGGTCCGACGCGCCAATCACCAGGAGTTTGCATTGGTCCCCTCGTTGAAGGGGTCACAGCAGATGGTTGAGAGCACCGCGTGTGCGAGTGCGCAAACCTGTTACGCCGTGCTGGGAAGGGGTCTTGATGGAGGAAACCAGGAGCTGTTCGTCACCAACGACGCTGGCCGAACGTGGAAAAACGAGACAGTAACGGCTGGCTTTGAGCCCAGCTCGGTGCACTGTCTTCTGAGAGGTCCCTGCTGGGTCACGGGTGTGCGGAATGGCAAACCGACAGCGTGGACCTCACCGCCTTTCGCGACCGCTTGGTCTCCCATACCTCTTCTTCATGAGCCCGCACCTGCCCCTGAACAAATCGATTCCAACTCCATTGCGTGCGCCACTCCGTCTGCCTGTGTCGACATCGTGACCATTCCCGGTGCCATGATCGGTGATCAGGAGCTTTTATTCGGTGGAGTTGCGACCGGCTTTCACCGCGTTCTCGCGTCGGAGCAGGTCCAACCTGATCTGAAGGCGAGTTGTGATGACGAGGCTTGCTACTGGAGTGCGGCGCTTGCACCCTCATCCAGTCACACGATTGTCGTTAATGTGGTCTATGCGAATGGAACTACTGCGGCACTGAGCACCTCTGTGGCGTCGGGGACGTTCCTAGACGACCTGAGTTGCAGTGCCACGCAGTGCATTACCAGTCTGTCCACGAACAAGTCCACCACAACCTTCCTTCTGGTCGGGAAACGTCTCCGGGGTGCGAGTGTGCCAAGCGGGTCAGCAGTCGATCAACCATCGCTTGGCTGCGTGCGCACCTCAACGACGTGCCTCTTGACGTTGGGTTCGACGACGACCACGATCCCTCGGTTGACCACGCTGACAAGAGAAGGGTTCGGGATCGGATCAGGGCTCTCGTTCTCGTCAATACCCAAGGCACCAGCACTCGCCAACGGTGTCCAACTTGCCTCCTGTGACAGCGGTTCGTGCGAGACGCTCCGAGCATTCGGAGGTCATCTTGTGCTTGCAAAACTCGTGCCTGATCAGGATAGGGCAGTACGTTCCCTGCAGGTCCATGATCCAGGAACTGGTGTTGCCGTCATCACGCCGATCGCACTTACGTGTCCTGTGGCGAATCATTGCGACGTCATCGTGCAGGAGGGGAGCGGCTCGTATCAACTGCTCTCAATCAACCCATTGACGGGCAAGACCACTGTCAGAACGCTCAGTATTGGTGCCAGTCCTTTGGGGCTCTCGTGTAGAACACCTCGCGATTGCGTCATGGCGATGAGCGGCATCAGCCACCATTTTCAGTTTCCCGTGCTGTGGACCGACAACGCGGGCGCGAGTTGGCACCAAGCTCATGTGCCACATGCTCGAAACGATCTCTCAATAGGCGCGGTCACCTGTATGGGTCGTGGCGATTGCGTTGCCATAGGTCAGCATGATTTTGTCGACGGCTATGGAACCTTGCGCCCGTTTGTCGCACGGAGTAACAATGGGGGTGCTACGTGGCAGTTGCTGCGGCTTGCGGGTGACGTTCCCTATTCTCTCCCAGGCCCCGGGCTCTACGCGGTTGGGTGCTCAATCGCCGGGGGCTGTGACGGCGTCGTTGTGACGAGTCAGTCCACGCTGATGATTGGCGGTCAACCCCTCACAGGTGCGTGGAAGCTCCGTTCACTCAAGCTGCACCCAGTGAGTTCAGAGTCGTTACCGGAGGCTGCATCGATTGCGTGTGGACAGCAGCACTGCTTGGTGACCCTGACCGTCAACCCTGAGAATGCGGCGGGGGGTCAGGCTCCCCGGTTGTCTGTGCAAAGCGCGGTGATTAGTCCTGGGCTAAAGGCTGGACCTATTCTTTTGAAGAAGTTACTGACCAACGCCATGCTCACGTACTCTGGCGTAGCTCATCGCTATCTCGAGACGAACGCTACTGGGAATGGCTGGGTGACACTTACCGCAGGTAGGTGATCGTCGGGATCGTGAGGGACCGGTTACGCACGAGGGTCCCGTCGGTGTTCGGCACTCGCTGAAGGTTCAGGTCTTGGTCACCGCAGCTGAAAAACTCCTGCAATCAGGTCGCTCACAGGGATGGCTGCCGTGGTGCCGACGGTGGTCTTGCGGTGGGGAACGAGCTGGTGATGAGAGAAGGAGGCGGTCCGGTAGAGGGTCGTCGGGTCAGAGATGCGTTGGTTGGCGTGTGGCAGGGGGCCTACTCTTCGATACCTTCAAAGTTTGTCATCAAGGTTCCGGTAACCGGACAGGCTCTCCGGGCTGAAGAGCCCTTTGCACGTTCTGCGGTCGTGGCTCGGCAGTTGGCGTCACCCGGGGTTGGCACTGGCCAGCGGGTCGCGATTGAATTTGGTGATTCTATCGATTTCACGGTCACACTGAAGGGGGCCCATCCGTTGATCCGACAATATTGTGAGTTGCGTACCCGCAGAGTGCGGGTCTCTTCCCCGCACTCTCAGTTCAACAAATCGGTCGCTCGGACGAACAAAGAAGTGCGCAACGGCACACTCGGACTCATGATCTTGTGGGTTGCGCTCTCGGGTGCCACCCCGGAACCTGTCGACAACTCAACCTCGGAATGCGCGCCTCCCAGGAGGCTCCCCCCGACACCCCGCACTCACGTGTGCCTACTGCAGGGTTTTCATGTCAGGCGAGCGTTCGCCTATACCGAACCTCGCGTACCGTTATTCCGCCGATCGTCTCTTGCTTCGCACCCTGGTCCACGGCCCATCCGCTGGCCTCATAGAACCTGCGAGCTCTGTAGTTGCTGTCCAAGACCCAGAGAGTGGCTTCACGGAAACCACAAGCGACTAGCGCATCGACGCTACTGGACATGAGATCGCGTCCAATGCCTTCGCCCCAGTGCTCCGGGGTCACATAAAGGCACCTCAATTCTCCGACTCCGTTGGCATCTCGCGACTGTCCAACGTTGGCAAAGCCGAGAACATTATTGGGCTGAACTTCAGCTACGAAAACGGACTCGTCGTGTGAGAGGGATCCGGTCAGGTACCGTCTCCAGTTTGCCCCGCGTTGAGCGGAATCAAGGGAATCGAGGTAGTCTTGTGCAAGAACGCCTCGATAAGCAGCTTGCCAGGATATGACATGAACTGTTCCGATGCCGAGTGCGTCGCCGGGGTTGGCGTGACGTACGGGCATATTAGCGTAACTCCTCGTCTCTTCGCGGCACCAGTGCACCACCTTCTAGCTATGCTCAGAAGTGCCTGATTTTAGCCTAGGTCGACATGCGCTTAGAAGCTCGGATGTCACAAGGATAAATACAGAGAGGTCCAAGTGACATTAGTGAGCTACAAGCTCATGACAGCTAACTGGTGTACGTCGGGTCCAGGAAGTCGAGTGCCTCGGAGCGAGTCGTCTCAGCCAGGGTTTGTCTCAACCGTCACTGGACCCCTAGCTTCGATGGTGCCGCTCGAGAGAACTCGCGCATTCACGCCGAACGGTCCATTGCGTTTGGTAGTCAAATGGGAGGCAACCGGAAGACCGTTCTATCGGCTTGACAAAGAGATAGGGATATCCCCCAGATCCAATCTCTCACGAGCGCCACATCGCGAAGTGTTCACGCCAACAGTCCAAGGACGCTAGGCTTCGATCAATGTCGACGAACATTCCCATCCAGGCCATAGGCGACGGTGTCTGGGTCCACACGAGTGACCGCGAGATGACGACGAGCACCATCGTTGCGCTCGATAACACCAGCTGCATGCTCATTGACCCGGCGATTACCCCATCCGATCTCGACGTGATCGCGGACTTCGTTGAGGAGAGAGGCCTTCGGGTCACGCTTGGATGGTCGACACACGCCCATTGGGACCATGTCCTCTGGTCCCAACGGTTCGGGGCCGAGGTCCCTCGTTTCGCTGTTCGGGCCAACGTGGATACCTGCCAGGCCGAACTGACAGAGCTCCACGAGTACATCTCCGAGCAATGCCCTGGTCATGATGTAGACCTGTGCGGCCTCCTCACGACCTGGTCCGATACTGAACCTCTCTGGGCCGCGAACTGTCAGGTCATCGAGCACCGAGCCCATGCCCCTGGACATGCTGCGCTCTGGATCACAGACCGACAGATCCTCGTCGCGGGTGACATGGTGTCTGACATCGAGATCCCAACGCTCGACCTCGATCAGCCCGACCCGCTCTCCGATTACCTCGCTGCCCTTGATCTGTATGCACAACTCCTCGACCAGGTTGTCACTTTCATCCCGGGTCATGGAAGGCCGGGCGACCAGGGTGAGTTGGATCGACGCATCACCCTCGACCGAAGCTACCTAGACGACATCGCAATAGGCACCCCTACGAGTGACGACCGCATCCTAGCGCAATGGCTCAAGGAGCACCACGAACGTCAAGCCGCCTGGGCGAAGGAACAACGTTGAAGCAACGCTAGGTAACCGAACCATCCCACCCCCAACCAGTTGATGCGGCCCGGCTGGTGGTGACCTGCAACCTTGGAGACCGCGCCACCTGCACTGAACTTCAGCATTCGATGGGGCCCGATCTCACGGTGTTTTTTGATGCAGGCGCCCAAAGAGAGTTGCCTAAGTACGTTCTACTCCAAAGGGTATGTGCGATCGCGATGCTCCAACCGATCCACCTTGTCAAGAGCTGCAAAGACTGCGCCATTCGACGTGCTGGCGCATCGAGATTGTTGACGCACTGGTGTTCAGTGAATTTTATGTTGAGACCTTTCCGTAGCCCGGATTTCGCTGCAAAGAACGGTAGGCTTCGCAAGGAAAATCAGCAGCTCTCCAATGGGGTTTGAAAATTCTAGAAGACTTTCGCATCGATTCGGTGAAAGTGCCGGCGATGAGCTGATTTATGCATTTGATCGATACGGGTGCTGTTGAACTTGGACGTATCGTTCCTCGTCTGGACCTGTGGGGTTTTATGCTCTCCCTCCTGGGCCCGAACTTGCCGCGCTAAGAGGTGCGCGTTTCGAAGCCGTGAAAGGTGCGGAGGAAATATGGAGAACCCCCGAGGCAACTGGAACATCGACGGGGCCTATCCGACTCGCATGCGAGCCCCGGGCGCACAGCATCCAGTCAACGGTAGCTAAAAGGTCGACTGCCATACAAGGTGGACCGGGCACGAGGGGCATTCCACTGGCAGAGAGGGAGGTTGTTCTGCTCCTTGACCATCATCGACGAACACTCTTCCACACAGCTAACCAACCTGCGGATTGCTCAATCGATGCACCAAAGAGTCATGTCGGCCCTATCTGAGATCGCGGCCGAAGGCTGCAGTCCCGGCCACATTTGAAGCGTCAATGCAGAGGCGTTTGTCTCGTAACCTTGTTGGAAGTCAAAGTCTCCGAGACGAGTCTCATACCCCAGGCGTTACCGATCCAGATTGAGCCTGCCGATGGGGGAGGTGTACATCGTTCAACGCTGAGGTCGAAGCGACGATGTCTTCTCTTGATGGGTTCCCGTAGGTGTCCAAGTGCAGCTCTTGACCGAGGACTACCGTGACGACGACTCTGGGACCTACGCGGAGAGTACCCTTGGATCGGCTAGTCGCACAATTCTGTAGCTCGTGACGGCACAGCTGAAGAGGATAGTTCACGCTGAACTCAAGCGACAACCGAGGATACAACGCGCGAGACCCCTCCCAATTCTGGGCCAGGATAGCATCGCAATGTATAGATTGAATAAGACTCTCTTGACAAGAGGTGGACCACGCGCAAAAGGCCCTCCATTAGCATCAAGATTAGTGCAGGCAAAGTGGACCTAGGGATCGTACAGGATCTTTGGATCGTTGAGGATGGTAATTATGGTTATTCGAAGCCAGGGTAAGAGGTTGTTAGTAGGTGCAAGTGCCAGTCTTCTAGGTGCTGCTTTGTTCGTTAGTACCACCTCGGGAGTTGCAAGTGCTCAGCCTATTGCGGAAAGTTATCACGTTGTCAGCACATGGGACTCCGTAGGACCAACTCCACACTTTTCAGGAGTTGACGCACGACTGCACAAGGTTTTCGTCAGCAACCTCGCCGCCGGTACGGTGACGGTGTTGAATAGCGAGACCGGTGCTTTGATTTCGACAATCCCTCTCGGTGGAACCGTTCATACGGTCGCTGTCGACCAGCAGAATCAACGTGTTTATGTCACCGATATTCAACGTGGACGTCTCGATGTCATTAATGCAAGGACTGATGCGGTCATAGCCGAAATTCCGGTTGCTGCTCATCTCCATGGGCTAGTAGTTTCACAGAGGCTTCACGAGGCATTCGTTACCGATATCTCACTGAGTAAAGTCTATGCAATAGATATTAAGAACGACAAGGTAATTGATCCAGCTGGAATATCAGTAGGTCCGAATCCGTGGGGTGTGTCGGTCAACCCGAGAACCAAAACGCTGTATGTTGCTAATACCGGCATCGATCCATATGCTGGAACTACGCATAATTCTCAAAGTATTAACGCTGCTGGCAATAGCGTAAGCGTAATAAATCTTCGAACCATGAGCGTCATTACGACGGTCACCGTGGGGCCGCATCCTTGGAATGTCATTGCGGATCCGCAAAACGGACTGGTATACGTGGGCGTAAGTGCTGCGAACGAGGTTGCTGTCCTTCAACACAATCGAGTCGTTGATGATATTCCTGTTGGGGATTCCCCGCATGGCGTGGTGATAGACTACAGGAATCACACCCTTCTTGTAAATAACTCCATTAGTGATACGGTGTCGGTGATCAACACGAGCAGTAACGAGGTTACGCAGACTATTTCTGTGGGTACCCAGCCGCAAGGCATTTCCGTGGATCAACACACCGGTGAGGCGTACGTCGTCAATCAGGCATCAGCGACAGTCACCGTTCTCAAACCTCTACGGACCTTGAATCAGGACGCGTGAGAGTAGAGTATGGCCCCCTGAGAGGCATCGCGTGGTGCGTAATCACCTCTTAAGCTAGCGAGAGATAGGTTGCTTTATCTGTGATCGGCCAGCTTTGGCCGGGTTAGCCGCACGTCATCAAATGGAAAAGTTAGGGTGTGAGAGATTCCTCTAAGGTGCGAGTGTGCCGATGTCCTGTTCATTCGACACCGTGACTTGTGGATGTCACCCTTAAGATGCTGGTATTGAATTATTGACTGCATTGGGCACCGAAAGTGCGCTTGTCTCTGCAGTCCCCCTTGTGGCGGCTGCTTCGAACGTCATTTGGCGATTGCTAGTGAGTGCCAAAGAGTGTGGCTTACCCTCTTGTGCCATTGGGTCCGGTAAACGGTTGTTGCTCGCGTGGCGGCGGTAGCGGAACCCAGGCCGAAGGGTTCTTGGTAAAGGAATGTGGTGAGTGGCTTGAGGGGAGCATTGTCCGATGCAGGGGTGAGGAACTGATGCTACTCATGCGGCGGTCCTCTCTGACTGTTGTTGTTTTACTTATCGGACTCTATGTATCTCGAGAGACGGCTAGCTGAACCACATAGGCGGGTGTGGGTACTGGGGATCTTGTACGCTTGGCCCTTGAGTCGTAGTGTTTGATCGCATACACCTGGCACGCAAATGAATCCAATCCAGTGCGCACACACACCTCGATGAGCAGTTTGAACTCATTGTCAGTCAGGGGCCAGTCCTCTTGTTGTCTAGAGCTGCGTCGATTGTCCGTCGCAACAGTTCCTTATTCAGTCCCAGCCCTCGATTGGTTCGCTTGCCCCCACTGTCTTCAACATCGTCGTCTCCCATTGCCACCCGATCATCGGGGCGTCTCGTGTGGCTTGTGCAAGAGCACCAAGGTCCAGGACCACTCGACGCGAGAGGACAGTTGAGCTGCCCTAGCCGAATCTCTGGTCCGTGCACGAATCCTCTCCATGCCATACGCTTGAAACAGCCAGCGCCAGTCGTTGACCGCACCGTCCTCCAACACCTTCTCGATGATGAGTGATTCATGGGTTGAGCCGTTGCAAGGCCGAACTGTGCGGTAACGGTAGAACAGACGTTGGATATCCGAGGGTAGCCTCATAAATGGTGGTCCTTTGGGGATTTGCGTCGGTGTAGCGCAAGCGTGTTCACTTGAACCATTCCTTGCAGATGCTGTTCGACCGTGGTGAACGATTGTGAATTGATCAGCAAGCCAACTACGTCATCCTTGTCTTTGTCCGTAAGATCGTGCGTGTATGTGGGTTGTTGCAGAAGTAACCGCGGTGAAAAGGCGTTCCCCTAGGTGTGTTACGCTCGATGTATTAGCTCATCGATGCTCATCAGTCCAGCTTTCATAATGACATGAAGTCGGCGTAAGTTCAGGCTAGCGTGGGCTTTCCGAGGGTGTGTGCTCCCTGTACAGGGAAATCTTTTGGGCCTACCACAGAGAGGCACCACGTGTCGAGCTCGAAGTCATGCGTGAATGGGTAAGCGAGTAAAGTAGCTGAAACCCTATTGAGTCTCTATTCGGTTTGTCCCAGGGGCCGGTGTGTCCATTCTGCTTGTGTGAAGTGCTTCAACAAGTCGTCTAATTGTGGCAGCTCCAGTAATGCCTCTAGTGGGTGTAATGTAAAAAAAGTCAAGAGCCTTGGAACTGCGATGTCCTATCTGCAGAGCTAACGCAGCCCTGCCAGATAGACAAAACTCCTGCACGGGTGGCGATGATGCTAGGGTAGAAGCGGTTTCTGCTGTCCCGATTACCAGTACAGATTCAATCATTAACCACCTGAAGAACAATATGTCATGTTGAATTCATAGGTCTTGCGCTGCTCGGGATGGATTCTTCATCTTGATGTGTTGTTTGCAGCACCAGTCAGATCTAGAGGCAACCTCGCCGATCTCTGCATCACCTGGTAGGTGGTAAAGGTGCCATGGCGAAAGATCTCAATGACTGATGCACAAGTGGCTGCGCCATGTTGTCGCGGCAAAAAGATTGCGAGCCTGTCGATTTGAAACTGATTCTAGCTATTACGTGCGATGTTGACAATCGTTTGTCTTAGTGCTCCCAATCAGAACCTCTCTGGATGAGTTGTACATTCGAAGTCGGGCTGGGTCTGCTCCATAATGCAATCTCCCGACCGCCGCGTCAAGCCATGCAGCTCCTGTCAATGAGAGGGTTGCAACAGGGAATGCAAAGCGGTACCCTAATGATCCGAAACGAACTCGCGTGAGTGGGCGTTGTTCCAAGCTATACGTCCTCAAATGGCATACCGGCGGTATCGCGCCGGTAAGGTTCCAGCACCAGCACGCAAGATTTGGTCAACGTATTTTGGTTGGAGACCTTGAGTCACAACACCCCACATTGGAAGCGACCGTTTGTTTGTTGGCATAGGTGATACTGCACTGGCACGGTTCCGGTCTATCTCCTATCCGTCAAGATTGATGATGATCACTGGGCAGTCAACACGTCGTTCGATTTGAGCGATGGTCGAACCCAGGTGGCGATGGAAAATACGTCGCTTGCGGTGCAAGCCAACCATGATGGAGTCGATCGGGTACTCTCCGCAGGTGTCAGCGATGCCGATTCCAACGGATCCCCGTTCGACATCGCGCAGAAGCCCATGGGCAGGTATATGGAGGGCGTCAAACCACGAGAGTGCGGTGGCGATGACGGCATTCGCCTCGTCGATGGTATCGCGGAAATACTTGACTCCGTTGGCGAGATCCCATTCACGGCAGTGGAGGACGACCACCTGTACTGCCATGCGGTTTGCTAAATGTGCGGTTGCCCAGAACAGTTTTGTTGAGTCAGTGGCTGCTGACCCCACTGGAATGAGGAGACGTAATGGTTTGTCTTCGGGGACAGGTGTATCGCAGTATCCATCTCCTAGTTGATGCGGTGGTGCGGGAGTCTCGACTGTAGGAGGGTTGATGCGGGGCGTCTTCGGTCGTAGGCCAGCCATCAAGCACCAGCCTGACCGTGAGCGCGGATGCGGTGCCCAGTGGCTAGTCTGATTTCTCCGCCGATGTCAGCGATCCGATCGTTGTGATGATTGATGATCACGATTTTGGTCACGAGTGGAGAGTATCGGCATGCTGATCGAGCTGATTGTATTCTTTACAATACATTGACGACCGGAACAGCAACTTTGATACTCTGTTGACACCGTCCGGGCTGATAGCGGCGGGGGCCTTAACTGCTAGTGTGCTCTACATGCTCAGATGATGATAGGACTCCTGCTCTCGTTGAAGGGTCAGGGTTGGCGATTCTTGGCGGTGTGTCTTATTGGTCTTGGCAGGGCTCAAGACGATGGTTTGGTTGGAAGTGCCCTGTGCCCTGGAGAGGATGTTCTGAGTTACCATCATGGGTCCACCGAGACGAGGCACAAGAAGATCGACGGAACTATGGGATCTGAGTAGTTATCTCCTTACCGTGGTGGCTGTTAGCCGGCTGCTCCGTCGGGGTCGGCCACTCGCAGCGCAGACTGTTGGTGTCGCGGCGGCGGTGGGTTGCCTTGGGACGCGGCACCCAAGAGGTCTTTGGATCGGTCTTGGCTACGGGTTTGGTAGAGTAGCGCCGCCGACACGCCTCCCACTCGCTTTTGCTGCCGGCGTTCTTGCACTGCAGGGATCCAGGACGCGTGGTTGGCGAGGTGATATTGGTTGGTCGGTGATGGCGGCCGTTAGCGCTGGCGTAGCAGTGCGGGTTGGTGAGAAGTTTACGATAGGTCGAGGCGGCCCTTCTGACCAACGACAGCGGCCAAGAGTTGTTGTCGTAGCCAATGTTGATTCTGGGTCGACCCGGCTTTTTCGACGGGCCCGCCGCATGCTTGATGCGCAGCGTGATGGAGGAACTGAGGTCCTCCTAGTGAAGGCTGGTGATCTTTGCGCTGCTCTCGATGCTGCCGCAAGGTTGGTCGGGCCAGCAGGGAGGGTTATCGCGGCTGGAGGTGATGGCACCATAGGGGCCGCTATCGCGAAGACAGCAGCCACGGACACGCAACTCGGCATCCTTCCGACTGGTACTGGGAACGACATAGCTCGGTCGTTGACGATTCCGCTGTATCCAGAGGAAGCGGCGTTGGTTGCTAGTGGTGCGGCCTCCCGTGAGGTCGACATACTCCGCACGAATTTGGGTGTGGCTGTGCATGCTATCAGTGTTGGTCTGGTAGCTGACTTTGCGCAGAGGGTTCAAAATATTCATGGGTGGCGACGTCCATTGCTCTATCCGGCGGTTGCCTTTGCCACTTGGCACGCGCGTCGATCGGTCGATCTGGCGGTGCAGGCCAACGGTCATGAGACAACCGACAGGTACCTCAACGTGGCAGTGGTCAATGCGCCCCGTATCGGGGGAAGGGTCGGGATAACGCTACCTAGTGGCGCCCCTGATGATGGTGTTGCGCAGCTTGTCATGATCTCGCGTGCGGCGTGGCGGATCGCGATTGGAGAGATTGGCAGCCTGTTTCGACAACGTGCGCGTCGAGTGCCAAGACGTGCGATGATGGAAGAAGTGACGGAGCTGCAGTTGCGTGCGACCGATCCGTTCATCGTTGCTCTCGATGGCGAACCCAGAGGTCCAGTCTGCCAACTGATGGTGGAACTCATTCCAAGAGCATGCCGAGTGGCAGCACCGACA
>NZ_DAHVNP010000028.1 GCF_027319265.1 Ferrimicrobium sp.
CAGGCAGGCTCAGGAGTGGGCATCAAAATTCTCTAGGCAACGACCCGAGGATATCTGGCTCGCGGAATGGGTAGAGAGATTGTCCCTAGCCCTGGCATCTGATGACGGACTCGCTGATCTCTATGCCCTCATGCTGTCTCCTGAACAGCATGGGATTGACATGCGAAGCAGTTCCCCATTCGCTGGGGTACTCACACAAAGCGAGCGCACCGCGGTTCTGCGCGCTTTTGAGAGCGAATGGGCAGCATGACCGACGACGAGTTGGAGCACCTCATTCGGTCATCCGGGGCGATTCTTGGCGATGGTGAAGTGCTAATCATCGGAAGTCAATCGATACTCCCGTGGTTACGCAAATACGCTGGGCATCCGCCACGGCAATGGGCAGATGTCTTCACAATGTCGAGTGAAGTGGACATCATCCCTATCGACAACAACGAGTGGAAGTCCGATCTTATCGACGGCACCATAGGTGAGAGTTCGTATTTCCATCAGACCTTTGGGGTCTATGCGCAAGGCGTCTCGCTCGAGACGGTGAGGGCTCCAGTTGGATGGCAATCACGATGCTACCCGTTGCTTAATGCAAACACTGGAGGTGTAGTCGGTCGTTGCATGCACCCCATGGATCTCTTCATTGCTAAAACCATAGCCAATCGCCCGAAAGACGGGCCCTTTCTCGATGCCATGATCGAGTACAGCTTGGTGAAACTGGAAGCGCTACTCCATAATGTGGCTAAAGTTCCGGAGTTGAGCGAGGAAGAAATCGAGACCTGGCAAGCCCTCATAGTGGGTAGGTTCAAGAGAAGCGAGAATCGCCGGGCGGCCCTAAATTCACAAGTAGTGCCGGTTCCTAGTGGGAACATTCCAGACAATCGCAACACCAGCCCATCTCAAAGACTCTAGATAACGAAAAACGGAGACCTCCATGAACGTCGAAATACGAGACAACAAGCTCTACATCGAAATTGAACTCGATACACCTACTCCATCATCGTCTGGCAAGACGTTGGTGGTGGCCAGCACGCATGGCAATACTGTGACCTCGGCGATGATAAATGGCAAGCCGGGGAGCGTTTGTAGAGACCTTCCGGGAGCGACTGCGCGAGGCTACGGACAAGATGGATCAATTTTTCGGTGATTTGTAAGTCACGCAGACCTCTAGCCGCTGTGAAGTGACTTTACAAGTGACACACATTGAGGGCTGTTTTCACCCAGAGGAATTTTTATAGCCGTTGAACTGCCATAATCTGGTCGGGCTGGGGAGATTTGAACTCCCGACCTCTTGACCCCCAGTCAAGCGCGCTAACCAAGCTGCGCCACAGCCCGTGCGCCCATTCTACCGAACGCACCGCGCCAGAAGGTCGTCGAACACAATCCTTCTCACGTTCGATCAAGATCAGATCTACTCACGTACCCCGAACCGTCGTTTTGACCCCTCACCAGCATCCTCTGTTGCTGCCAGAATACCAGACAGTCGATTCGAGATCTCCATGGTCGCCTCTTCCTGCTGCTCAGTGGCACTATTGATGCGAAGAAGCATCTCGCGCACTTGTCGATTCGCGGTAAGGATATCCTCTAAGGCAATCGCAGCCGCTTCTGCGTTGGTTGCGCCACGCAAGGCTTCTTGAAAACTCTCCTCGAAGCCTTCACCGACCTCAATTGTTCCAGAGCGCACCTCGGCCACTCGATTGGTGATTTCGGACGCGGCACCTCGTGCTCGACTCGCCAACTGGCGAACCTCATCGGCGACTACCCCGAATCCCCGACCAGCCGCACCAGCGCGGGCAGCTTCAATCGCCGCGTTCAAGGCGAGGAGATTTGTCTGATCTGCAATACTTTGGATAGTAGACACCATGGCGTCAATCAGCTTTGTCTTCTCGGAGAGGCGTGCTAACGTGACCGAGGTCTCGGTCATGCGCCGCGAGATCTCATCGATTGTCCCTTTTGCCGCAAAAAAAACATCCCGACTTTCAGCGGCTCTCCCATTCACCGAGTCTGCGGCTTCCTTCACGACGCGGGTGTTTGCAGCTACCTCACCAGCGGTCACTGAGAGTTCCTCCACCGCAGCGGCGATCTGACTCACTGCTTCTGTGACCACCGAGGATCGGTGTTGATCCGACTCACGGCGTCGCTGATCGTCGCGCGTACGAGTGGTTACTTCACGCCACTGTACAAGAAAATACTCATCCGATCTGCTCTCAGCGTTGCGGACAAGGTGGATCCTGGCCACGAACGCTCGTCCCTCAACGTTGTAATCGAGCTCAACGTGATCGAGCGTCTGCGTCGTGCGCAGACGCTGCAGCTCCCGGCGAGCCCGATCAGGATGTTGAAAAAGTTGATGCAGCTCCCCAGCTCCGCCAACGGAACTCAGTCGCAGCTGTCGCTCGGCATAGGGAGTCACATACGTGATGTGCGCGTCGCTATCAGGAGTCGCGAGTGCAACGAGCACCTCAAGGTGGTCAAGCACCTCCCTTTCTGGTACACTCGAACGCCGTAGGCCAGCAAAAGCTCTTCCCATGTGAGCTTCATCGGCACAATTGCGATGAGCTTGACCCAGACCGACTATCTGCTGTTAGGCAAAACAGGCCAACGGGCCGCCGTGATAGGCAATCATCGCCCCGAATGCAGCCACCACATCTACCGACCCTCCAGGTGGTGTCCCCGTCAACTCAGCCATAGCCCGGTACAGATTGCCAACGATACGCTCAGGGTCATGCCAGTCGGCGAATTCACCCAAGTCGACACTTTTGGCGGCCTCCAACGGCTGAACACCAGCCTCGATGGCCTGACCCGCCACTTGTTCGACAAATCTGAGGTAACGTTCGATATCCCTAAACACATCCATACCGCACGGTTCGCCATGCCCAGGAATGACCGTTTGCACATCGAGGGAGCGCAAGGTTTCAAGGGAGTGAAGCCAACCTTGGACCGAACCCATCAGGGCAAAAGGAGTACCACCGTTGAAGGCGAGATCGCCAGCGAACAGGATGCGGTCATCCGGGAAGTAGACGACGCAGTCACCGAGCGTATGTGCTGGATGTCCAAGGTGTCGAAGTTCTACTCGGTGTTCGCCCATCTGCAATGCTAGTTCCGAAGCAAAGGTAAGATCAGGAAGCCGAAGCTCGATATCTCCCCAATCTACTGGCGTAAACAATCCCGGTGGCGGCACCGCAAAACCATTGGCCATCTCCTCGGGGACCGTCACGTGGCTCACCAGAAAGCTTGGATCGATCGTAGCATTTCCGTTCGTGTGATCACCATGGTGATGAGTGGCCACCATCCCAGTACGGTCGCCAACCCCAAGTCGACGAGCTTCACCAAGGAGCGCCTCCGTGCGCGCCACCGTAGCTGCAGAATCGATGAAGTAAGAAAGCTTATGATCGGGGATGATTCCCGCGTTGTTGAGGTACCAAGATCCATCACGTTGGATGTAGGCAAAAATCCCATCGCCAATCTCAAGTGTCTGGGTTTCAAATGCGTGAATCATCGAAGCGCCTACGAAACGAGATCCATGATCGCCGTCAACACACACCCGCGCAGCCCATCGCTACACTCCAAGTCGTCGGCCAACCAACTAGAGCACATGGTGAAGCCAAAGAATCAGCTGGATAAGACGATATGTCAAGTACAACACCGTAGCAACAATCAAGAGCTTGAAGTGCCAAGGCTTCTTCTTAGGCGCCGCGATAACGGTGCCACAGCCCGGACAGTGTCCCTCGCGGTCGATCTCCTCTGAGTCTTGAAATCGCTCACAATTCTCGCACCACGGCATACTGTGAGTCTACCAGCTGCTGCCGACCAACCCCTAGACCGGAGGTACGCCGTGCCTTCGACCGGAGAAGAACCGATCCCGTCGACTGGCTCGTTCGAATCGCGCGATAAGTTCTTGCCGCAAGAAACGCCCTTCGATGATCGCATCGATTACCAGGTCACTCGCCAATCGAAGAAGGTCAACGTCCTTCTCATACTCCTCGCGCTTGACGCGTACGAACTCAGCACGCTCTTCGGGATCCTCGATACTAGCAATCTTGTTGTAGTAGACAGCGTTCACGGCGGGCTCCGGCCCCATCACAGCGATGGCAGCTGATGGTAATGCAATCGTGGCCTCAGGAGAGAAGCCTGGACCGCACATCGCGTAGAGTCCGGCCCCGTAGGCTTTGCGCACGATCACCGAGATCTTGGGCACCGTCGCCTCGGCCACCGCGGTGATCATCTTGGCACCGTGGCGAATAATCCCCTGACGCTCTACCTGGGATCCGATCATGAATCCCGGAACATCCGCCAAGAATAGCAAGGGGATATTGAAGGCGTCACAGTTCCAGATGAAGCGAGCTGCCTTGTCGGCTGAGTCTCCAAAGAGGACTCCTCCCTTAGACATCGGGTTATTCGCCACAATCCCAATCGCTGCACCGTTAAGACGAGCGAAGCCCACCAAAATTTCAGTCGCAAACAAGGGTTTTATTTCGAAGAAACTCCCGGCATCGACGAGGGAGTTGATCACCACATGCATGTCATAACCTTGCTGGGCCTGAGACGGAATCATCGAGTCATCAAACTCAGCAACCGGATCCACGGCCTCCTCAAGTGGTGGATCCTCCTCATAACTCGTTGGGAGATAGGAGAGATAGGCGCGAGCCGCTATGAGCGCCGCCTCATCATCGGCTACGAGGTTGTCACCACACCCAGAGACCGAAGCATGCATCCGTGCTCCGCCCATCTCTTCGAGGGTCACCCTCTCCCCGATCACGACCTCCGCCATTCGCGGTGAGCCAAGATACATCGAAGCGTTCTTTTCGACCATAAAGACCACATCGCAGAAGGCAGGGATATAGGCGCCGCCCGCGGCAGAAGGGCCGAAAAGACAACAGATCTGGGGCACCCTGCCGGAGAGACGAACCTGGTTGGCAAAAATACGTCCTGCACCACGACGGCCAGGGAAGAGGTCTACTTGATCGGTAATTCGCGCACCCGCAGAATCCACGAGATAGAAGATCGGCAACATCTCGGCATAGGCCAACTCGGTAATCCGGATGCTCTTTTCGACGGTGCGTGCACCCCAAGAGCCAGCCTTAACCGTCTGATCATTGGCCATGATTGCGACCGGCCGCCCATCGATCGTACCAGTACCGGTGATCACACCATCAGCTGGCAGCCCAGGATCACGCTCGTTGGCAAAGAGGCCATCCTCTCGGAACGAACCCTGGTCGACGAGTAACGAGATACGCTCCCGGGCATGCAATTTTTCTGCCTTCCGCAACTTCTCCTCGACCAAGCGCGGCCAGCCATACTTGATCTGTTCCGCCCGCTCCGTTATGCGTTCATTCATGCTGCTCCCACCTGTATGACCAATCCGCGATCTAGGCTAATCCCTGCGTCGAACCCGCAACTTGACCGGGGTCGAACCCAGGTTATATCGATCACGAATTCGATTCTCTAAGAACTTTAAGTACGAAGCCGTGAGCGGTTTGCTCGCAAACAACGTAAACGTTGGTGGCTCCGTCGCCCCTTGCACAATGTAGAGTATTCGACCCTCTCGCGGTGGATTTGCCCCTTGAAGCGAGCGCAAGAATCGATTGAGCTCACCGGTGGGAACTCGCGATCGATAGGCAGTCTGGGCCTCAAAGATCTTCGGGAGCAACCGATGCACTCCCTTGCCGCTCTGTGCCGATATCCGCATCGGCTCCACCCCAGTCAGGAAGGATAGCCGGTCGCTCACCTGCGCGTTGACCATCAGTCGTGCGTCATGGTCGAGTAAGTCCCACTTGTTGAGCACAAGAACGATCGGCGAACCCGAAAGATCGATACGCTCCGCAAGACGTTGATCCCAGCCGGTGACGCCTGTCGTGGCGTCCACCACCAAGATGGCTACGTTACAACTATCGATGGCCCGGAGGGTGCGGACCATCGAATAATACTCCGTCGCCTCGGCATATCGTGATCGTCTGCGCAGTCCAGCGGTATCAAAAAACCGTACGGGTCCCATCTCTGTCTCGATCACCGTATCGATGGTATCGACGGTGGTTCCGGGTCGATCGTAGACCACCGCTCGCTCTTGTCCCACCACACGGTTAAACAACGTTGACTTACCAGCGTTTGGTCGACCGACGATCGCCACCGTCAGTTCGAGTGCCTCCAGCCGCACTGCATCAGTGAGCGGCAACTCCTCTTGCTCCTCGACCTCGTTGAGATCATCCAAGAGCGGCATCTCACCAGGGTCGGTGGTAGCAAATCCACCAGTGCGCTCACCGAGTAGATCAAGAAGATCGCCCGTGTTCCGCCCATGCATAGCGGAAATCGCCAGCGGATCCCCAAAACCTAACTGTAAAAACTCATAGATCTGTGGTTCATACCGATCATGGTCGACCTTGTTCGCGACAAGAATGGTCGAGCCTGGACGCCGGTGCAGCATCTTGGCGACATCGAGGTCCTCTTCAGTGACACCTGTGCGGACATCGACTAAGAAGAGTACGATATCGGACTCTCGCACCGCTCGTTCTGCCATCTGCGATACCTTCTGGTCGAGATCATCGCCCTTGTCAAGCCAGCCACCGGTATCCATAAACTCAAAAGTTCGACCTCGCCAGTTGGTTTCACCAACCTTCAAATCGCGCGTGACCTTGGCGCGCTCCTCGACGACCGCAACTCGCCTCCCCACCATACGGTTGAATAGAGAGGATTTTCCGACGTTTGGACGCCCCACGATCGCTACCTTGGTGACCTCAGCCACGGGAACCTCCAATCAAAGGGAAGGCCAGCCCCTCAAGGGCCGCCGCCAAAGAAGCACCATCCGTTGGTACCACCTCAACCTCGCGGGGCAATTCACGTGCATCGAGGCCATCGATAAATCTTCCCTCGCTGAGACAGATATCCGGCAACAGTAGTCGATCCACATCCACATCCGCGATAGCTCGAGCGACATCCTCACCACTCATGAGCCCAGTCACCGCAATATTGCCCCCAAAGAATTCGTTGCGCACCTCTATGACATCAACTGGCAGATGTCCGCCATCTGAGAGTATCCGTTCGAGCGCAAGTTTTCCATACACCGAGGTGATGATCGCCATCGACAGCGAGCCCTTTGTACGACGCTCCCCAAAACCCTTCGAGCGAAAGCGGACCGAGCGGTAGCCGAGGGCTGGAGCTCCATCGATGGAGGCAAAAAACCCCGAATGACTCACCGCCTTCGATCGTTCGCGAAGGAGGAATTCGCGTTCAAAAGCCCTTGTCACCCCTACCCCATTCTCTAGTTGCTCGAAGTTCTCATAGGTCGACGGAATCGGAAACTCCACTTCACCTAAGAGATAGAACTCGTCCGAACAGTAAAACAGCGTTTTCCCAAGCATCGCCCGGGCAACGGCTGCATACTCCTCGACGGTCGCAATAGCTTCTTGCGCCTCTGTCTTGGTCATCGGACGCATTCTTGGTTCCTTGGTATACTTCGAGACCCCCAGCGGCACGACGCCGACCGAGGCCAGTTTTGGGAACTGCAACAAAATATCGGTCAACGTTGCACGCAGATGGTCCCCGTCGTTGATGTCCGGTGCAAGAACAATCTGCCCATGGACAGTGACACCTGCATCAAGAAGATGCTCCAACCATCGAAGGGAGGTTGCCCCACGCCGGTTGCGCAACATCTCCGACCGCAACAAGGGGTCTGTGGTATGGATGGAGACATACAACGGACTCAACCGTTCGGTGATAACACGTTCGAAATCGGCTTCAGTAAAACGAGTTAGTGTCGTAAAGTTGCCGTAGAGGAAAGAGAGTCGGTAGTCATCGTCTTTGACATAGAGCGTACGCCGGAGGCCCTTTGGAAGTTGATAGATAAAACAAAATTCACAGTGATTGTCACAGGTTCGGACCTTATCAAAGAGAGCATCTGAGATCTCCATACCAACTAACGTGCCCGCAGGCTTGTCGATCGGGAGCTCTAGTTCAAGACCGGAACGCTCGATGGTGACGATAGGATCCGGGCCATCGACAAGCTGCTGATAGTCGATGATATCCCTCGGAGGGACACCATTGACTGCGACGAGGGCATCGCCGGCGACGACCCCTCCTCGCTCCGCGGGGGAGCCTGGAGAAACACGGAGAATCGAGGGGTGAGGCATACAGGACCAGCCTAAAGGGTGCGACTCGGTTTCAACGGCAATCCCAGGTGTTTCGATCCCGCCTAGACTGAGGAGAGTGAGGGTAGAAAAGGTCATTTTGGCATCCCCGCGTGGATTCTGCGCAGGCGTCGAGAAGGCGATCAACGCCCTGGCTTGGATGGTCCGTATCTTCCCACCCCCCATCTACTGTTATCATGAGATTGTTCATAACAAGCTGGTAGTCGAGACCTTCACGAGAGTCGGCGTCATCTTCGTCCAAGACATCGCCGATGTCCCCAAAGGTTCGCCGATCATGCTCAGCGCACATGGATCAGCCCCGGGGGTCATTGAGGATGCCCGTAGGCAGGATGGAACCGTGATCGACGCGGTCTGCCCACTGGTGACCAAGGTCCACCACGAGATTCGCACGCGTGCCAAGAAGGGGTATCGTATTGTCTACATCGGCCATCGCGGTCATGAAGAGGCGGTCGGTGCTATCGCTGAGGCACCAGGCTCGGTTGACTTCGTTGAGACAAGCGCCGACGTCGATGCACTCGCCAAAGATGATCGCCCGATCGCCCTATTGGCACAAACCACCCTTGCGGTTCCGGAGTGGAGCGCACTGGCCGACCAAGCAAAGGAGCATCTTGGCGAGGTGTGGATGCCAGGTCGCTCGGATCTGTGTTATGCGACCACCAACCGACAAGCTGCGGTTAGCGCCATTGCTCCTCGCGTCGATACCCTCATCGTGATCGGCTCCGAGAACTCATCGAACACGCGCGCACTTGAGCGAGTCGCCAGGAGTCATGGCGTCGCCAACGTGCTGCGGATCAACTCAGAGATGGAACTACCTGACGATCTGACTGGGATCGTCGGCATCACCGCCGGTGCCTCGGCGGCTGAGGATGTCGTCGCGCGCGTCGTCGATCGGCTTGCGCCAGTTGAGGGCTGCGAGGTCGTCACCTCAACCGTCGAGGAGGAGTTCTTCCCAGCTCCACCCGAATTACGAGAGTTACTCAGCGGACTCACCGCGGCAGCGGCGCTCCTTCTTGACAAAGACCTACCACCTGAGGTTGGACGACACGACTCCGCCCGCGATGCGCTTGAGGACCTTACCAATGAGCCCGCTTGGTCGCCCGAACGATCACCCACCTAGGTCATAGGATCCGTACCAGCGGCGGCCTATCGATCGACGCCTTCCATGGTCAACCCTCAGCCGCATGATGCCCATGCTCGATGACCACAGGCGTCCAACGGTCGCCGGGAGATCTTGCCACGTCCTCGCTGCTCCCCCTAAGCGTTTTCTAGAGCGTCGAACGCAGCCGGACCCGCTCATGCTCAGCCTGAGTGCGCAGTCGATTCAACTCCGACCTCAGCTGTTCGGTCAGTCTGGTAATCTCCGAGCGGCGTACCCTCGCGGTGGAGACGTTGCCCGAACGCACTGACAGCGGCATCAGCGAGGCACCCACCTCGATCGCGATGGGTGCAGGATAGATGAGCCTGGCGCCCACCGGCATCGCCTGTTCAGAACCAGCAATACCGACAGGGACAATGGGCACCATGGCCTTGAGTGCCAGATAGGAGGCTCCCTCTTCGAGATCCTCCACCATGGCACCTCTACGGCGTGTTCCCTCAGGAAAGACCACGAGACTCGATCCAGAGAGGAGCGCTGCCTGGGCAATCTCCACCGCATCGCGGTCGGTGCCGTCCCGGTCAACAGGAAAGCCACCGAGAAGCCGCAAAAGTTTGGCGAAGATCGGATTGGAAAAGATGCCCGATTTAGCCATGTACGTCATCGGATCACGGGTGATAGAGCCGACCAACAGCGTATCGATATTCGAACGATGCGTGGGTGCCAGGATATAGGGAGGCTTTGGCATCGGAGTCTCATAATGCACCGTCGCCAACCAGAAATGGCGATTCCAGCCCTCCACGGTTCGCTGTGCCCCCTGATAGAAGCGCCGCTCGAAGGCAGATGGTGCGATGTAGCGCGTTCGATCCATTAGCTTGGGGCCTCGACAGAGGCGCGCTCTGACTGGAGAGCCACGAGGCGAGCCATGCGCTCGACCAGGACTTCGATTGGTTCATCCGAGTTATCCACCAGAAATGCGTCACGAGCCATCCTCAACGGCGCATCACGACGTACTGAGTCCTTTCGATCGCGATCGATCAACTCCAACCCCTCCTCCGGCCGCCGCTCGATGCGGATCTGTTGGCGCGCGACAAGATAGAACTTGCAGATCGCCTCGGGCCATACTACCGATCCGATATCACGACCCTCCACGACGCACGAGCCGAGGCTACTGATCTGCGCCCGCTCCAGCTCCAAGATACGCCGTCGTACCGTAGAGTCCGCTGCGACCAGTGAGAGGATCTGCTGGACCATCGGTAAACGCAGCTCCTCGCCGAGATAACCGTCATCAAGCAGAGCACGATCCCCTTTGACGGTGATCCGGTGATGATCAAACCAATCCTCCACAGAACCGGGCTCCAATCGATCTTCGCTGAGGACAGGCGCCAGGCCCCAGGCGGCGACCCGAAAAAAAAGTCCTGTCGACAACATCGGCACAGCAAGACGTTCTGCGAGCCGCGAAGCGATAGTCGACTTTCCTGAACCCCCTGGTCCGTCGATGGCAACAATTGCCATCGTCACTATGACCAGACTTCCTGAATACGTCGGCCAGAACCCACTTCTACCTTTCGCCTACCAGCTGCTAGAATAGCAGGAAGAGAGCTGGTGAGGCACCTCTTCGTCAAGGATGAAGCGGAGCTTCTCGTTGGTTGTGTGAGCAAACCTACTGCAGGTGAACGGAAGGCGAAAGATCCAAGAAAGGTGATCAATGGCGGAATCTCGATATGTAAAGGATAGAGGGTTAAGTGCTCGCATGGCATTCACGATCTTTCTTCTTGGGCTCGTCTACGTTCTCTTTTTTGGGCTCTTGATCGCGGTTGGTGTTGGCGCCATCACGGTCGTGATCATCGCCGTCGCCCTGCTCGTGGCGCAGCTCTACTTCTCAGACCGCATTGCGCTCTTTGGGATGCATGGTCACATCGTCACCCAGGAACAGGCACCCGAGCTTTACCAGATCGTTGCCCGACTCACCACTTTGGCCGACATGCCGATGCCAAAGATCGCCATCTCTGAACTCGACGTCCCCAATGCCTTCGCCACCGGACGGAGCCCCAAGAACGCAGTGGTGTGTGTCACCCGTGGCCTGATGCGTCGACTACCCCCGCAAGAGCTCGAGGCCGTCTTGTCGCATGAACTCAGCCATATCGCGCATCGGGACGTTGTGGTGATGACGATCGCTTCCTTCCTCGGCGTACTCGCCGGCCTGCTGACCCGATTGATGTTCTACTCTGAAATCTTTGGTGGCATGATGGGAGGAGGCTACGGTGGCGGGCGTGGCCGTGGAGGAGGTCGTGGCAACGGTGGGGGAAATATTATCGCCATCGAGATGACGATCATGCTGATCTCGGCAGTCGTGTATGCCATCAGTTTCTTGCTCATCAGTGCTCTCTCTCGCTATCGCGAATTAGCCGCTGACCGCGCAGGAGCCATCCTGATTGGGCGCCCAGCAGCCTTGAAATCAGCGCTTCTCCGCATCTCTGGAACAATGGGGCAAATCCCTACCAAAGACCTGCGCACCGCACAGGCCTTTAACGCCTTTTTCTTCACCCCAGCCATCAACCCCCGCAATCCATCGCTCGCCTCTGGACTCTTTGCCACCCACCCCAGTATCGAAAAGCGCATCGCACAGCTCGACGAACTCGATCGGGAACTCGGGAAAGCGGAATAGCGTGGGTTTCTTTGCTACCATTTTGGGTAAATCCAAGCAGGTCAATGCAAACCTTGACTCAATCTTTGCCCTGTCGAGTGCCGCCATCACGCTCCAAGTGTCAGCGAACCTTGTACCCACCATGCAGGCGGCCGTGGTCTTCAAGCCGGCCTCCGGGGCGGCGTTCGCCAACACCGAATCCGAGTTCCAAGACGTTCTCAAGGAGATGTCCGACGTCAAGATCTCACTCTCAACCGACTCCTATGGATACCGTTGGGTCGTGATCAACGGCGACGACCTGGAGACCGTCGTAACCGCCTCTCATGCAGTGAACCGCAGTCTTGAGGACCACGGCTTCTCACCGCAGCTCCTCTGTTCGCTCTACCCCTTTCAGGACACGAAGGATCAGAGCATGGTCTACTGGGTCTATCTCTATAAGCGTGGAACGTTCTATCCCTTCGTACCCCTCGCTCACGAACGTCGCGACAACGAAAAGGAACTCTCCCTGAAGGCAATTGTCGGTACCGACCTCCCAGTGGAGACCGACATACAGCGGTGGTTTCCTCTTTGGGATATACCGATTCACCCCTAGCACCACATCAGTCCAAAACCGTAGCTATCGCTCACGCGGGATCACCATCACTTTGAATCGATGGCGCATGCTCGCATCATTCTCATGGCGCGTGACCGCTCCCTCAGGAGGACGAGTCGACCGAGCGCATCACAGTACAGCCAACCGCGGCGATCCACGGGCCCAGCGATCCCTGGCACACGGACTGTTTCAGGTTAACAACAGTGACGAAATTCCTTTTAAGGGCCCTCGCCGCCGGTCTGCCTAGTTCCAGACTCACAATCTGCGTTGATGTCCCTGCCGCACTACTGCCCTCCACCACCAAGTAATTCGTAGGTAGAATACCGATGTTACTGCCGTCATGACCACTACTCCTTGAGCAACCATACCGAAGACAAAACAGCGGTGATGGATCAGGTAGATACGATCGACAGGTGCAGACTAAGCAGATAATCCACCAGAACGATTGAATACGCTATGTTTATCTACCAGTCTCACGAGTTCCTCTCGTGGCACTGGTTTTGAATACAGATAGCCTTGCATGTACTCGCAGCCCAGCTCAGCCAACCGTCGGGCCTGTTGTATGGTCTCAACACCCTCTGCGATAACATCCATGTTGAGCCCATTAGCGATAGCGATGATAGCTGTCACCAACGTATCTGATACCGATACACCGCCACCGAGCGTCTCAACGAACGACCGATCAATTTTAAGCAAATCGACGGGTAACGTCCGCAAGTACGCTAGAGAAGAGTATTCAGTCCCGAAATCATCAAGGGCAACACGCACCCCTCGACTGCGTAACTTCTGTAGTTGCCCATCCGTCATCGTAAGATCACTCATGAGCGATGATTCAGTGATTTCGACACAAACTGCCTCACCGTCGAGGCGCGACTCCCTCAAAGCAGCGACCAGCAAAATGTCAATCCTATCCCTGCGGAACTGTTCGACCGAGAGGTTGACGTTCAGACGTGCACGTGCGAGAGCTGGGTGAGATGCTCTGATGGTGACGAGGTCTTTAACCGCGTTGACAAGAACCCATCTACCAATGTCAATGATCGCGCCGGTCTGTTCAGCGAGCTTGATGAACTGGTCCGGGGCCAGAACCCCATGCTTTGGGTGGCGCCACCTGACGAGAGCTTCAACGGCCACAATAGTATTTGACTTCATGTCGACAATAGGATGATATACCAGGAAGAGTTCTTCTTGGCGAACCGCGTTATGCAGATCGACTTCGAGATCCGCATGGGCCTCTACTGACTTACGAATACTATCAGTGAACACCGCAATGGAACTGGGACTGCTGGACTTCGCTTCATACATTGCAAGATCCGCATTCTCTATGAGTCTCTGGACATCCAATGTGGAATCGATGGTAGCGATCTCTATCCCCACCGCAGCTGAGATACGATAGACCGACTGATGGACATTGATCGTCCTCCCAAGTGCTTCGGTGATGTTCGCAGCTATCGTTATCGCATCTGATGCGTCAGCAATATCTCTTTCGATGACGACAAACTCATCGCCGCCCATTCTGAACACTGCGCCAGTTTTACTACAGGAGGCTTCTAGACGCTGCGCAACTTCACGTAATACAGCATCACCACCGCTGTGACCCAGCGTATCATTAAGCATTTTGAAACGGTCGAGATCAATAAAAAAAATAGCAATTTTAATACCATAATAACGGCTATTAGCCTCATCAACAAGCGCACTAATATATTCATCAAGGTACTTTCGATTACCAAGCCCGGTTAAATAGTCATGAGTGGATTGATAGTGGAGCCGCCGCTGGGCGTCATCTGACTCTCCCAGTGCGGAAGACAATCTGATGAGCGCAAGGAGTGCGACCACAAAAGCCAACCCACCAAGTATGTTCCGAGTGAAAGTAGTCTCGTTAGGAGCAAGCAAGAGAATTGGCATCGCGAGAAAACTCACCCCTATTATGACTAGTCTTGGAATGAGACGAGGATTACGGTTTACAGATGATGGTTCTGTAAGTGTATGTACAGTAGGATCGACCGTCATTAAGATGAATGTCAATAATGAAACCGAATACGGTAGGTTCATTAATCCGAAGGAGAGATTGATCCGATGAACCTCATCCAGCAAATAGAGAGCGTCTCCAATGAACATCGAACACATCGTAAGTAACAATAAGACATCAGTGGTTGTCAGCCGCCTCTGTAGCAGCAGCTCAATTCGCACCGTCAAGGATACCAAGACGGCCGACAGAGTAGGGTATATTGCCAGCACGATGATCACTCGAAGTGAAATATGTTGGTTAGCCAGTGGACTGATAATAAAAGCCCATGCGATTCCGAATATCAGCACTCCGGTCATGAGGGTTTCGATGATCGCACCATTGCGATTTGCTTTCGGTCCCTCCTGTATTTTAAGAATCCCACTCAACACGATCACTAGGAGCACGTATCCTGAGAGGGAGACCACGCTGGGCAACCAAGGCCGATTCGGCGTGAGATTACCGAAGGAGTGCAAGAGTGCCCGTAACGCGGATCCGATCATGAACATAACGAGCGATGTTGCTATGAGCACCCAGACCCATACTTGGTTTGGTCGGTAACGCAGTACATACCGGATGATACTGGCTAGCGTAACGATTCCTAAGAGCGTATAGGCAAGTGTCATTTCAATGTGGAGGAATTCGAGAGATTCGATCAGCACCCATAGGGTGATGAAACCCAGGGCAGCAGGCCGCTTCAGGAGATTACGGGCCTCGTCAGAAACCAGCGACTGGGGATACTTGCGGGCGATCCATTGCGGAAGCTTTGCATGAGGGTCTTCGCCAGTCGCTTGATGCTGTCTTGCAATGGGGCACATAAGTATTCCATCGGCAGCCTGCGTCAGGCGCTTAAGCAACCCTTCAGCGTCCTTGCACTGCCGATGCTCTCCTGAAGTCCATGGTCAACAAAACCCCGTCGTTCTGCGTATGCTATTGCACATAAGGGATATCCATCTGAGCCGGCTCCTGGTCAGGGGGCCGATCTCCAGGGGTGTTCTGCGTGAGGCCGGTCGAAGGTCGGCGGATGCCCTCGTCTCCACGGCGGCACCTTCTTCGACTTGGAGCTGGCGGTAGCGCACCGGGTCGTGGTCGACAGCGAGCTCGAGCAGTCGGTAGAAGAGGAGCCCCCGACTCGTCAAGCGTCGGCGATTGAAGCGCAAAGACCCGCTCGTTGAGGTAGTTCGAGAGATAAGCCTCGTCGAAGCGACCCTGATGAGTGCTCGCGAGCCACCGTTTGGCGAGCGAGGCAACCCGATGCACACCCGGGAGCACGACGTGGGCGGGCTGCCCACTGCGCTTGACATTGATCGGCTTGTGGACGTAGCGGTCTCGGATGGCTGGCGGATAGCTCGACCAGGTATCAGTGACGATCAACGATCCCTCTTCGACGTTCTCGGTGACGAAACGCTCGAACGAGGCCGCAGACGCGTCGGTGAGTACTTCCATGCGGCACCGACCGAACCCTCGGAGCTCGACGGCCACGCCGACCAGGACCTTCTTGCCCTTCTGCTGGCCGCCACGAAGCCCGGGCTCTTCGCCACCGAAGTAGGTCTCGTCAACTTCGACGGTGCCGGTGAGCCGGTCGCGTCCGGGACGGACAAGCACCGAGCGGAGTCGGTGCAACATCGCCCAGGCCGTCTGGTAGGCGCCGAACTCAAGGATCCGCTGCAGGCTCTGTGCCGAGACCCCGTCCTTTACCGTCGCGAACTGCCAGCACACCGTGAACGGCGTCGGTCGAACAGCGTACCTGCCGTCACGGCCGTGCGCCGGTGGCAGCTGGCGCACTTGAAGCCCCCCCGGCCACGACCCAGTCACTCAGGTTCTCGCACTGCGGGCAGACGAAGCCCTCCGGCCAGCGCAGCCACGCGAGGTAGTCAGCATCGGTCTCGAACCACGACTGGAACTCGCCGGTCGAGCGTGGGTAGTGCACTCCCGCTTTGCGATGGGCGACCATGGCTCCAACATAGTCCACTCAGATGGATATCCCTTTTGCACATATACCGTTACGGCTCCGACCAGGGTGACAAACTCCTCATGTGCAGCCAGTCCCTACCTGCACTAGAACTGACCCGCAGAGTTCGGGTAGGCCACGGGTACTGTAGTCCTGCCATTGGGTTCTCCGCTTCGCGAAGATCGAAGCCACCTGGGCAAGGACGCCAGCAACCGACTCACCCTAGGTGCAATCAGCCCCGATTCCACACATAATGATTTCGTCAGGACTGTCAGACACTTTACGCATCAAAGCGGGATCGCTAATCAATTGCTGGAAATCGACAGGACGGGAGACTGGCCTGTAGGTAAAGGCATCAACCAACCACTAGGGTTGGCACATGGTGTTAGCGCAAGACGAAAGCCATGGGAACGAACACATCGATCTAGCCCCTTCGATTTACCGGCAGCGACTGGTAATAGAAGGCCGCAGAGAGCTGCCAATCGGCGATAAGGATATCCAAGAGTATCTCTCGCGCCTCTCGGACGTATGTGGAATGACCCTTCTCATAGATCCCGTAACTCATAGATCCGACCGTTTTGGTTGGGCCGGCTGGGTGCATTGGGAAACCTCCGGCGCCCATTTCTATGCATGGGAGACTCCGCTGGTTTTTTTTAGCGTGGACATTTATACCTGCTTAGCATTCGAACCGAGTACGGCGGTCAGCTTTACGAAGTCCTACTTCGACGCTACCCATATTACATCTAGAGCGTTCTAAAGCGACCATACATGAATACATATATCTAAACTAACTCACTAACCACTATGAATGGGCATCTGACCTTTTACGACAAGAACTTCGGTGGGAATTGAATGCGATATTAACGGTGAACTTTAGGAGCATCCAAGAACTACTACGGAGTCATACATGATTGAACCTACCCCTTTCAGTGTAAACCTGTTTACTACTAATGATCCACGTGTCAAGCCCGCCTTAGAGCTCGAAGCATTAGTATTTCTTCGCGAATTTGGCAACACTTCCAAGGAACTGAATGAGGAATATGGTCCATACGAGAACTATAGCCTCATTTTGTGCGTGACGGATAACTTGACCAATATGATCGCGGGAATGGCGAGAATCATACTGCCTAACGATGCTATTGGCCTCAAGACGCTTAACGATATCGCCCGACAGTGGCCTGAGTTGTATAATGATTCATACTTCGCGGAGCTCTTCCTGTCAACAGATGATCACTGGGACATAGGCACCGTAGCCATTGCTGTTGGTTATCAAGCACCACTAGCTGCAGGTCTCGTGAGCCTAGGATTATATCAGGCAATCACGCAATTAGCTCAGTACTGTCGAGTTGATAGCCTGATCGCATTGCTTGATAGCAAGGTATATCGCATGACGAGATGGAAGTTTCATTCCCCATTTTTGCCGATCCCTGGGGCAAAGGCAAAGCCATACTTAGGTTCTGCAGCCAGTTACCCAGTCTATAGTTGTATAAGCGATTGGGGCGCGCGCCTCAAAGTAAAAGACCCCGCGATCTACGAGATCATCTACGGTGGCACGGGAATAGAAGCTGCTATGTCTCCAATGTCTATTGAGTATGGTGTTTCCCTTATCCAGAACATTGGCTTGATCGTTGATGTGCGTGCCACGACGCCGGATGAGCTGAATATTGCTCCAACACCGATCGTTGATTTATTAGATCCGATACGCTAACGGGAAAACTTTCCATCTCAGTACCTTGCAATACGATGGTAAACTCCAAAAAGCGCTATTTCGTGAGTTATATGGGTGTGACTGAGGCCTCTTTGAGTAAACGGAAAGCCCCTCATGGCACCTCCTCTTCATTTGGAGGCAGCGGTCCATCGATGCCGTTGAGTTTCGCAAGTAAAGGTGCGACAGTTTTAGACTCTTCCATGAGCAAGGTACCATGGTCGTTACATCAAGGCTGCCATTGCCTGACAGTGAATACCGTGAGCAATCCCAACTTGTCCCATGGCGAGTTACACCGAAAACAACAACTGTACTAACGAGAACGCTGGCCCGAACTCTAGCTTCGACGAGAGAGAGCAATATCAGTATCGACGAAACCATCGCTGAACAGCGGAACAAAGCACGTAGCCGTACACCAGATCCACAGAAAAGAACCACGAACTAGAGCAACCCTCTCGTCGCTCCACCATCAACCGCGATCGCCTGGCCAGTGATATAGCCCGCCCACTTTGAGCACAGATACGCGACGAGGTGGCCACAATCATCTGGATCACCGAAGCGACCCATCGGTACTCGCGAGAGCATCCGATCAAGATCGACCCCGGCCTCCTGGAGGGCGACCAGGCGTTGTGTCGCATGAAGTCCGGGAAGGACTGAATTCACCGTCACATCAAAATGTGCCAACTCGAAAGCCGCCGCCTTCAGGTACGCAAGGAGACCGGCTCGCGCCACGTTGGAGGGCATCATCTCCGGATCAGGCTCGCGCACGACATACGAGCTGATTGAGATAATTCTCCCGAACCGACGTGCCCTCATCAATGGGGCTGCCGCTTCCACCAGCTCGATCATCGGTGCGAGTACCAACTCAACGCCCTCATGGAGTTGATCCACTGGCATCGCGCCTAGCGAGGCGTTCTTGGGACCTCCAGCATTCAGCACAAGGATGTCCATATGACCGTGGACATTGAGAAACTGCCGAAGCAACTCTTGCGGTCTCCCAGAGACAGTCAAATCCACGGGTAGATACTGCGCCCCGCGGCCCAGCAGTGAAACCGCCCCCTCGCCAATCTGCTCATCGCGCGCGGCAATCACCACCTCGGCACCCTCTTCCAGCAAAGCTGCGGCCACACTGAAACCAAGGCCGCGAGTTCCACCTGTTACCAGCGCCTTCGCCCCCTTTAAGCCAAGATCCACTACTTCCCTCCCCATCGTCGCGTCCTCTTGGTGACTGCTCGGGCATACGCACGACGATCACCCACCACACCTCCACCACACCTAGCTCCAGCACGGCAGGTGAAACCGGTGGCGCGCCCTAGGCCCACAACCGCTCAGGAACAACTACTGCCCAACCGCTCATCTACCCCAACGGCGCGGCGACAACTGATCCCCCGTTATAGATCGCTACGCCAAGCCTATACCATCGAACTCCCCATGACTGGCCGACCCGCGACTGCGATGAAGGGCCGGAGAAACGGATTGGATAGTGTAGTATTTACTACACAATAACTTGTGAACAAACAGAAAGAAGAGTCCCATGACCCAGCAAGCCGAAAGTATCGTACGTGCCGCCAAGATTCTCTTTGAGAACGGAGTGATGTCCCATACGGGCCACGCCAACCTGTCAGCTCGACTTGGGGACGATAGCATGTTGCTCACCATCGACGGCCAGGTCCGCAACCTCACTGCCGATCGAGTTGCGACCGTTGGACTCGACGGCGTCGTCCGCGAAGGCGATCTCGATCCAACCAACGCTGAGATCATCGCCATGCACTCCGAGATCTATAAACTACGAAGCGATGTTGGAGGCATTATCCACACGCATTCGCCGAGTCTCCTAGCATTCGCAATGGCCAATCAGGCACTCCCCTGCCGCTACGAAGCGCTTCTACGATGGGGCCAGTCCGTCGACGTACCCGTCGCCGCCTGGGCACCGCGTGGATCAGACAAGTCAGTCTCAGCCATCATTGACCAAGCCAAGGCTCACCCCGAGACGAAGGCGGTCATCCTCGGAAACCACGGCGTCTTGGTGTTCGCTAGCGATCCTGTTGCAACCGCACAACTCCTCACCGTTCTCGAAGAGGCGGCCGAAGCAGAGCTGGCGGCAATTGAACTCGGCGGCGCACAATCATTGCCCGAATCAGCCCTGGCTGCTATTCGTGAGTCGATGGCGAGAGTTCGATGACGACACCAGATGTTGCCGCCATTGAGGCTAGTTATCGTGCGTTGACTGGGACCGTTCCTCCCTCTATTGCAGACCGGATACGCATCGCGCGCCTGGCCGATCGGGATGAGAGCATCGTCAGCATCGAAGCGTTGCGAGCCCAGTTGATCATGGACAATCCGCTCGACTCCAAGACCGCGCAGCTCGTTCACTTCGCCCAGCTTCTCGTCCTTGGTGAACACGATGCGGCGACGCTCCACGCTGGTGCCGCCCGTAAAGCCGGGGCGACCCTCAAAGATCTCCTCGGTGTCGTCGAGCTGGCGCTCATCACCGCTGGAATGCCTGCCTACAGCAGAGGCATCGCCATCCTTGCAACCATGTTCCCAGGAGACCAGCTCGAACATGGTGGATGACCTTGGATTCCGACTCGCGAGGGTCGCCCGGCAGTTACGAACGCAGTGGGGAGAGCGGCTGGGAACGCTAGCCCTCAACCAACCGCAGGCGGCGATTCTGCGAACCTTAGCGGGAACTCCGGGCCTCGGGCTTCGCGAGCTCAGTCGAATGATCGGTGCTGATCCCTCAAACCTGCGGCGCGAGATCGAGCGGCTCGCCAAACGCGATCTGCTCGTTGTCGATACTCCACAGCACGTTGGTGTCAAGGCCACGCTCTCCCTCACGACGGCTGGGAAACGGCTGGCCAACGAGACCGAACAACTGGCTCGCACCCAGATGGCATCCACGATAGACCAACTCTCCCTTGCCGATCAAGCTGCACTGACTCGCGTCATCGCCCAGCTCGAGGTGCTCACCGGTATCGCCGAACCAACTCCAGAGGACGAGAAAGGCTCACGATCAACCTCTGGAGTCGGAGCTGGTTGACCGTTGTGATTGGGACCACTTGATCACAACGGCCCGGTAGTCTCGCTCCATCCTCCATCGCGGCAGCTTCGCCTCATCAAGGTAGTTCTCCTAGCCCAACTCGATCGTCGTCGATGAGAGCGCTTCGAGGTCGCGAAAGAAGCCAGGGTAGCTCGTCGCCACCGTCTCAACCCCGTCAATCTCCGTCGTCCCACCGGCCAACATACCCAGTATGGCGGCGGCCATCGCGATACGATGATCAAGCTTGGCGCCCACCCGACGCTGCCCAGCGCCTAATGAGCCAGGTTGGAGTCCTCCATGGACGACCAATCCGTCAGTTAACTTTTCCACTGTAACTCCAAAGGACGTCAACAGCTCGGCGGTCGTCTCGATCCGGTCTGTCTCCTTGATGCGGAGTTCGCCCGCATCATGAATGGTGGTCAGACCACTGGCAAAAGCGGCGGCGACGCACAGGATTGGGATCTCATCGATGAGGCTTGGGATGATCGAACCGCCGACCTCGACACCCTCGAGCGAGGAACCCTGCACTCTCAGGCGCCCATGCTCACGGGTCAAGTGAGCACCCATATGCTCAAGCACCTCAAGGAATCCGGTCCGTGTCGGACCAAGATACATCTCCTCAACATCGAGGTCGGCACCTGGCGTGCAGGCAGCCGCCACAACAAAGAAGGCAGCGGCAGATGGATCGCCCGGTATACGGAGTGAAAAAGGCGACGGTTGCGCGGGGCCCACGATGGTGACGCCGTGCACTTCGCCGTCCTCCGCAAAATCCTCGACAAGATCAATACCGGTCAGTTCAAAGAGCTCCTCCGTGTGTGGCCTGCTCAACACGGGCTCAACTACGGTGACTGGTCCATCGACTCCAAGTGCAGCAAAGAGCAGCGCCGACTTCACCTGCGCAGAGGCCACTGATAGATGAACGGTCCCTGACACTAGCCCCCCACCACACACCATCGCTGGCAGATAGCTGTCACCATTTCGAGCCGAGATTGTAGCTCCAAGCTGGCGAAGCGGATCAATCACGCGCCCCATGGGTCGTTGTCGCAGAGAGGCATCCCCAGTAAAAAAGGAGAGGCCGGGGACCAACGTGGCGACCCCAATCCCTAGGCGTGCACCGGTGCCAGAGTTCCCCAGATCGAGTATCCGATCGGGCTCGATCAGACCCGTGCGACCGGAACTCTCGACCAAGGTCGCCGACCCATCAACCCGCAACGACGCACCGTATCCCTCGATCATTGAGGCGGTGGCGGCCACATCGAGGGCGGTGCTGAGGTGGTCAAGGCGCGATACACCCTGGGCCAGCAACGCCAGCAAAAGAGCTCGATGACTGATCGACTTATCGGGTGGTGGCCGGAGGCTGCCGACAAGGCGAGGCTCGGCAGAGAAGATCCGCGCCTGCACCGTTAGCTCTAAGCCGGGAGGTCGTCACGGAGCCCTATGGCCCCGTGCAAATAGACATGATGAAAAAGCCGACGATCACGATCATCCTCGACGTGCATCATCACTCGAACACAACGCGTCACAGCACCCACTATCGTCAACTCCTGCGCACACATCAGCGGGACATCACCAAATCCAAGTGCCCTCGCTGCAGCGGCAGGAAACATCGAGTGCAGATCCGAAGTGGCCGTGAAGAAGATACTGATCAACTGGTCCTTGTCGAGCTGATTGCGTTCGAGCATGGCACTCACAAGTTCACGCACGTTTTTGTCTATCGCTTCGGCGGTGTCGGCGTCCACCGTCGTCGCACCCCGTACTGCTCGCACACCCATGGCTGACAGGTTAGCGGGCCAACCGGCCGCCGGTGCGCAGGGCGATCAACTCGTCTGTGGTGATATCACGTGATTGGCCAGGCGCCAAAGAGGGATCCACAAGCGTCCCGATGCGGGTGCGAACCAAGCGCGTCACCTCAAATCCACACGCCGAGAGCATGCGACGTATCTGGCGGTTTTTACCCTGTTTGAGAACGATCCTTAAGGTCGTGTTTGAGAGCTGACCAACCCGCTTGGCGACCAACAACTCACCATCGACTTCGATCCCACGGCGCAGTGCTCCGAGCAGATGTGGGGTGGCCTTCCTATCGATCGCAACCAGATACTCCTTCTCGACACCACCTCGTGGATGCATCAAATACTCCGCCAGCGGGCCGTCATTCGTGAGGATCAACAAACCCTCACTCTCGGCGTCCAGACGACCTACTGGGTAGATTCGGCTGTCACATGGCACAAGATCCACCACGGTTGGCCGACCATGAGGATCCTTGGCGGTGGAGACCACCCCAGGTGGCTTATTCAACAGCTTATATTCGAGCGCCTCCGCGATACCGACCGGCGCGCCATCAACGCAGACTGCGTCAGCCGTGACTACCCGACAGCCAAGCCTGGCCACTTCTCCGTTTACCGTAACCCGCCCTGCCTCGATGATCTCCTCCGCGGCACGCCTAGAACCATAACCCCTCGTCGCTAGGACCTTCTGGAGTCGATCCCCTACCGGTTCCGTCGTGACTCCTCAAGCACCTCGACAAGCTCCGCTGATGGGACGAAATCGGCAAGCGCAGGAAGACTCGCGAGATTCTCGAGTCCGAAGCGCTCAAGAAACAACTGCGTGGTCTGGAAGAGGATGGGTTCACCGACACGACCACGCCGTCGATCACCTTCAATGAAGCCGCGATCAATAAGCAGCCGAATCACTCCATCCGAACTGACCCCGCGGATCTCTGAAACCTGTGCCCGTGACACCGGTTGCAGATACGCGACGACCGCTAGCGCCTCCATTGCAGCGCCTGACAGCGCTGGACTCTGTTCTTCGGATAGAAACCGACCAAGTACGACCGCTAAATCAGGTGCGGTCTTGAGCACGTAGCCATCGGCAACCTTGACCAACCTGGTCGCACGGTCATGTGCAACCAGATCGCGTTCCAAATAGTCAAGGGCGCGTTCCACCTGACTCTTCTCGAGTTCGAGGAAATCAGCCAACTCGGAGAGGGTAATCGGACCAACGCCAAGCGAGAGCAGTCCCTCGATGGTCCTCGCCACCACCGGCAACACTACTTCGGCGGCATCGATCCCCGCAGCATCGACTCCTAAGGGGAGCAGGTGATCAACCAAGGGTCCGCACCATCTCGGCCACCAAGCCAAGGCGCTCTCCATCAATGACACCGACCTCGATATCGGTACCGACCTGGCGCAACGCAACTGCACCAAACGCATGGGCTTCAAGCAAAATCACAAAGCTCACTATAATTTCGACACCTGATCCATCGGCAATCATGGCCGAGAATGATGTCATCCGTTCAAGCCGGTCCAAAAACTTCAGACCGATGGCCACAACATCGACCGAGGAGCGCATCAGTGGCGTAGGACCAACCTCCGCATTCATACTCGCCCGTGCCAAGGCACGAGCTATCGCCTCACCGAGGCCCGAGGATGGCAGTACCATCTCCTCTCGATCATCAACCAGATCGGCCGCCTCGAGTGCGACCGGCAATGATTCCGCGGTCCTCTCAAGGCGGGTACGCATCGCCTTGGATGCAGAGGCATAGATCGCCTTTTCGACCAAGCCAAGCAAGACTCCCTCAAGTGCTCGGTCGAGCTCCTCATCCTCGATAACCTCATCATCGTCACGATCGAGGAGCCAATGCATCTTCATCCTCATCAACCAGGTACCAGCTACCAATTCGAGACTGAGTTCGTCGAAGTCGTCGATAGCGAAGAGCTGCTCAAAGAGCGACGCCAACCGTAGATCAGCAAGGTCAAGCATCTGATTACGTACGCGATCAAGACTCTCGGTAAGTCGACTCATGATCGCCTTTGCACCATCAGTACGTGAGGCCCAATCCCCTCAATCACAAAAACCTCTCCAACGACCTCGAAACCATAACGTTCATAGAGGCTACGCGCTGCAACACGGGCATGACACCAGACGGGCGTCACCGACGTAGATCGCGAGGTGGCGCTCTCTTCCTGGGTACCAGTAGCTTCGTGAACGACTTGGAGCAGGCGCAGGAGGATACTTGTTCCAACTCCTCGCCCCCGGTAGGCTTGCTCCACCGCCATCCCACGCACCCGATAGCCCGGCACTCCATCGAGCGGCTCTGGCAGCAGACTTCCGGCACCCACCACCCTGGTGCCGAGACGGGCGAGTGCGTGTATCGCGAGTGGATCATCGTCTCCCGAAAAGTGAGCCGTCGATGGATCAAGGCCGGCTCGAAGAATGCGAGCCCGTAGCTCCAGCACCTCAGGGGAGAGGCGGCCAAGATCGACGGTCAACTCCGCTGAACCGGTCAAGCTTCAAGCGCCTGGGCCAAGAGGACGATCGGATGGAGCACCTCCACACGATCACCGAGCAACGAGTTCAGCTGAATGGCACAACCAGGGTTTGCCGAGACCAGGAGCCCGACCTGGGTGCGCAGGATCGCATCTCGTTTCGCCTCGCCGACTTGGCGTGCAAGCGCCGGCTGGCTCACGGAGTACAATCCTCCCGCCCCACAACAGTTGGGTCCCTCAGTGAGAGCAAGCTCGAGCTCGGGGATGCGACTCAGTACCGACGGTCCGGCCGAACGAACCCCCTGCGCGAAGGCGAGGTGGCAGGGTTCGTGATAGAGAATTTTGCGCGACAGCGGTCGATAGTGGGCAATACTCGTGAATCGATCCAGGAACTCCATCACATCGACCACCTTTGCCGCGAACGCATCGGATCCGTCCTGATGTTCGAGCAGCTCCCCATAGTCCTTCATCATGGCGCCGCATCCCGCGGAGTTGGTGATCACCGCATCGATATGGGTAAGGTCGAATGTCTCCATCAGCGCCCGTGCCCCATGCTGTGCTGGTTCATGCTGGCCAGCATGCGAGGCGAGCGCTCCACAACACCCCTGCCCCCTGGGAACAACGACCGAGATACCCTCGGCGTTTAAAACCTTCACAGTCGCAGCGTTGACCTCGCTGAACAGTACCGACGCGATACACCCTGTGAGCATGACGACCCGCGCACGCTCGTTCGGAACCAGCGAGGTGAAGGTGGTCACTGGCGACGCCGCACGGATGGTCGCCGCCTGCTGCACCAACGCCTGCACCCGCGGCAGATGGGCGAGCCCAGGACGCAAGAAGGACGATCGCACCACCCCACGGGCAAGTACTTGAGCGCTCGGGGCCAATCCCGCAAAACGTTGTGCCTTTGAAAAACTTCTCACCACCAACGAACGCCCAAGTAGTTCGCGCTGAGATCGGCCGACATTCACCACCCGGCGGGCCCGGTCGATCAGCTCGTCATAACGAACCCCGGAAGGACACGCCGGGACACAGGCCTCGCATCCAATACAGCGATCGATGTGTAGTCGGAGAACGTCAGTGACCCTGTTAGTGCGCGCCGCCTCTGCAAGGAGCCAAATCCTCCCACGAGGGGAGTCGTTCTCCATCGCCGTCACCGCATACGTCGGGCAAGCAGCTAAGCAGAAGCCACAGTGTACACAGGTCGCACTGAGCTTGGCGATCGCTGTAAACTCCTCGGTGAGCGACGGGGTTCTTGTCGTCATGATCGGTAAAACCTTCCGTATGGATCGAATGCCATGGCAATACGATCGATCAAGAGCTGCGCAGAGATGGTCGCTGCGGTGCCGACTTCGGAGTCATCGGTGACATGCCGCACAGCTGTGGCCAGCGTGCGTGACCAAGTCTCGTGAGCGAGTATCCCGTGTGGATGCCACGCACGGGCCTCCACAGCACCAGCACCGAGTACTCCTTGGAGGTTGGCTAATCGGTGCTCCTGGTGCTCCGGCTGGACGGAGATCTCCGCCACGCCCGCGCCGACATGAGCGACAAGGGCGACAAGGGCGGGCCCCAACGTTGCCCTGATCGTAGGGAGCAGATCAAGCATCGCCGTACTGCGCGCGGAGAGTGCAAAAACCATCCCCCCCTCCCCCGGGAGCTGAAATCCCCTGAGGCGAGACCAATGAGCCACCGATTCAGCTTCACCGAGGATCATGGTTGAGCTACCCGAAACCGCACGCTCCAACCGCTCGATGCGTTGGTCGATCACCTCGTGACCACCTTCGATCAGACCGGAGAGCGTATCGTCTACAAGGTCGAGAGCGCTCAGCTCAACATGGGCACCCATGAGTGCGATGATGACATCGCGGAGCCGATCTGGCCGAGTGGTGACCAGCAGCGTCCGTTGTGTCTCTGGCAACGGACGCGTACGGAAGATCACCTCGGCGATAATCCCGAAACGACCGCGGGAACCGGCAAAGAGTTTTGCCAGGTCATAACCGGCAACATTCTTAATGACCGTCGAACCGCTATGGGCAACGCTCCCATCAGCCAGGACTACCGTCATCCCGATGATCTGATCGCGGATGCCGCCGTACCGGTGGATGAGGCCACCTCGCGCACCTGTGGCTACCATCGCGCCAACAGTACCGACCCCTGGAGGATCTACCGCTACCCGTTGACCGACAAGAGCCAGCTGATCTTGCAGTGTGGCCCAGGTGACACCAGCCCCTACCGTCACAGAGAAATCATCGACCCGGTGCCCAATACCCGCAAGCGAAGTCGTATCGACCACGGTCAACCCCTCATGATCGCCTGACAGATTAGAGCCAAGTCCCCGAACGACTACTCGACGGCCCGGGTCCAACTCCTTCAACCATAGGCCGAGTTCCTCGACTGAGGCAGGGGCGATCTGCTCTGTCACCATCGCTCCCCCAAACCAGCCTCTTCGAGCGCATGAGGCTGATAGCGACCGGGACGCTCACCGCACAGACGTGGGGTCGGTAGCAACTTCCCCCGGTTACACATCCCGCTCGGATCGAACGCAGATCGCAGCCGTTCAAAGGTGGTCAAGTCCTCAGTTGAGAACATCTCCGGCATGTGACAGACCTTATCGACGCCAATCCCATGTTCACCCGTGAGGGAACCACCCTCCTCAAGACAGAGCGCGAGGATCTTTGCCGCCACCTCCTCCGCCAGAGCCTCCTGCCCTTGGACCGAAGGATCGTACGTGACGAGTGGGTGCAGGTTGCCATCACCAGCGTGGAAGACGTTCAGAATCGCGAGGCCCGACTCGGTGCCGAGATCTCCAATACGTCCGAGGACCCGTGGAAGCGCCGATCTCGGCACTACTCCATCTTGGACAATGTAGGCCGGTGCCACACGACCTGCCGCGGCGAACGCGGCCTTCCTTGCGAGCCACATCAACCCACGTTCCTCCTCATTGGCCGCCTCCCAGACGTGGGAGGAGCCATGGAGTTCCAGCAGTGCGCGTACCGCAAGAAACTCGTGTGCCACTTCATCAATCTCCCCGTCGAGTTCGAGCAACAGGCAACTCTTTGCCGTCGTGTCGAGTCCGGCACCGGTGGCGATCTCGCAGGCAACGATAGCAAGTTGATCCATCATCTCGATGGCAGCAGGGGTGATCCCTCGCGAAACCACATCGCTCACCGCCTCCGCCGCCGCAGCCACCGAGTCAAAATAGGCCAAAAATGTACGGCGGGTCTCGGGGAGGGGGAGAAGTCGACACACGATCCTCGTCACAATTCCGAGCGTCCCCTCAGAACCGATCACTACACCCCGTAGATCTGGTCCAGGTCCATCCATTCCCTCACTGCCAAGCCACAGCAACTCGCCAGTTGGCAAGAGCAGCTCTAGGGCCAACACATGATGGGTGGTGAAACCATACTTGAAGCAGTGGGCTCCTCCTGAATTCTCGGCAACGTTCCCTCCGATGCTACAGGCGATCTGGGAGGATGGATCTGGCGCGAAGTAGAGGCCGTAGAGCAATACCGCCCGCGAGAGTTCAAGATTAACCACTCCTGGTTCGACGACTGCAACGCGAGAAAATGGGTCAATCTCAAGGATGCCTTTTAAGCGGGAGGTGACCACCAACACCCCTTCTTCGTCAGGGAGGGCCCCACCAGAGAGGCCCGTACCGGCTCCTCTGGCAACCCAAGGAAGACCTAACGCGATGACCTCACGGACACACGCCACCAGCTCAAGACGATCAGCTGGTACGACGACGAGTGCGGGAACCGCCCGATGACTCGTGAGTCCATCGCAGCTATAGGCTTGCCGTTCCCCAGCCTCTAGAATGAGCGCAACTGGGTCAACAACGCCGCGAAGCCTATCGATAAGGAGATCGATGCGCGAAGCTACCACGTTGTTCCCTCTCTCTTTCTGGGCTTTGTCGCGAGGAGTGCTGCCCACCTTGAAAGTATAGAACGAAAGGAATTCTCTATGAAAGCCATGATTACCGGCGCAAGCTCTGGCATCGGCGAGGCCATCGCCGCCAACCTCCACGATCTCGGCTACGAGCTCATCATTACCGGTCGCCGAAAGGAGCGTCTCGACGACCTCGCAACGCGTCTTGGTGGTGATCGAGCCACGGTTCGTACCCTCGATGTCACCGATACCGCTGCCATTGAAGCCCTCGCCGGGGAGGTCGGTGCGGTCGACGTCCTCGTCAACAACGCAGGTGGGGCCCTGGGACTCGCGAGCGCCCAGGAGTCAGAGCTTTCGGATTGGCTGACCATGATCGCCACCAACGTCACCGGGCTGACGGTGCTGACACATGCATTCTTGCCAGCGATGGTGGAGCGTCGTAGTGGCATCATTATCAACCTCGGCTCGGTCGCCGGTGAATATCCCTACCCGGGTGGGAACGTCTATGGTGCCGCGAAGGCCTTCGTTCGTCAGTTCAGCCTCAACCTTAAAGCCGACCTCGCCGGCACCGGTGTACGCATCACTGATATCGAGCCAGGAATGGTCGGCGAGACCGAGTTCTCTCTCGTCCGCTTCCACAACGATGCCGAGCGTGCCTCGAGTGTCTACGACGGGATGCAGGCACTCACCCCCGCCGACATCGCCGATCTGGTTCGCTACATCGTCACCCTTCCACCGCACGTGAACATCAATACCGTCTCGCTCATGCCAGTTGACCAAGGATTTGGTGCCTTCAACATCACCCGACACTCGTCGTAACCGAGCCACATGCTCCACACGCCGCTCATCTGCCATGCTCACAGGCGCTGTGGTCGCGCCTGTCATACCCAGGCACCACACTGACAAGAGGAGCGGTCACCGCAGCGAGAGCAGATGTGACAAGGAGGACCCGATGACCACAACTAATTCCCACCGAGACCATCAGGCAGAATGGCTCGCCACCATGCACGGCAACCGTACTGCGGGTAACATCATCACCGCGCATGAAACGCCGATGTCGATCGAGACCACCCTCGCCGACCGACGCAGGACCGAAGAGCATCAGGCCGCGACGCTGAGCAGTGGAGCCACCCTCGCTCATGAGGCAGGAAATCGACCGCAACACGAGGAGCCCGATGTCCTTCGAACCTGCTTCGAGCGCGATCGAGACCGCATTCTGCATTCCAGTGCATTTCGACGTCTCGCTGGCAAAACGCAGGTCTTCATCTTCCCTGCAGACCATCAACGTACCCGCCTGACCCATGCCTTAGAGGTATCGCAGGTGGCAGTCGCCATCGCTCGTCGGCTCCGTCTGAACACCGACCTCACTGAGGCAATTGCCCTTGGCCATGACTGTGGACACGGACCGGGTGGGCACGCCAGTGAGGTCGCTCTTGAACCCTTCTTGCCGGACGGTTTCGATCATGCACCCTGGGGTGCGTATGTCACCCTAGCCCAACTGAACCTCTGCCAAGAGACCACCGATGGAATCGCGAACCACTCTTGGTCAAGACCAAAGCCCATGACCCCAGAGGCGGAGATCGTAGCACTCGCAGATCGCATCGCCTATTGCGCTCATGACCTCGAAGATGCGATCGATGCTGGCCTCCTCCAAAGAAGCGCCGTCCCTGCGGATCTCACGCAACTCATTGGGCCCCACCGCACCCAGCAGCTCGACTACTTTATCACCGATGTCATCTGGACCTCAGTCCATCACGGCACCATCGGCCTCAGCACGGAGGCTGGAGAGGCGTTAGCGATGCTACGCGCCTTTAACTACACCCATATCTACACCACCCAGGCCGCTGAGCGCCAGAGTAAGGCCGTGATCGCGGTACTGCGTTCGCTTACCGACTATCTCCTGGAACACCCGGCAGCATTGCCACAACGCGATCAGTCGCTCTCCGTCGAACACCAGGTGGTTGCCTACGTCGCTGGCATGACCGATCGCTACGCCTTCCGACTCGCTCGTGACCTGCTGCACTGGCCAGCGAACCGGTTGCCATTGGGGATCGACCTGAGTAGTTAGCGCTCAATGATCTCACTTCATCCACCACAAGGTTCATAGGTGCTCCCAGCCTCTTTGGCTGACAGGACAGCAGCGCAGAAACCAGAGATCGCAGAGGGGAGCAACTATCAGAGTCGACTCGTCAATCGATTAACCTTTCGTTGAAAAGGAGCGACAGGGGTCGCCGAGTTTGAGGGGAAGAGATGCATTCATTTCAGGATCCACTGCGGCGTGGGGCAAGTGTGGCGCCACAGAAGGACGCTATCGTCTGTGGAGGAGAACACCTCACCTTCCACCAACTCGACCAGCGAGTACACCAGCTCAGCGCTGTACTCCAGCATTTTGGCCTTCGTCCAGATGACCGGGTCGCCATTATCGCAAACAACTGTCATCGCTATCTTGAGGTCTACCTTGCAGTTCCCTCAAATGGCTTCGTCTTGGTGCCACTCAGTACCCGCTCAACCAACGCCGAAGTGGTCTTCGCGCTCTCTGACGCCGATGTCAAGGTCGTCGTTACCGACCGCGACCTTGGCCCCCTTCCGCCGTGCGTGGAGCAGGTTATTACGATCCCTGAGCACTATGACGAGTTGGTGAGCAAGGCCACCCCTGCCCCCTTTCTTAGCCAGCCCAACGAGGAGACGCTGGCAGGGTTGTTCTATACCGGAGGTACCACTGGAAGATCCAAGGGGGTCATGCTCACCCATGGCAATCTGCTCGCAAACGCATGGACCGCCATCGCCTGGACACATCTGACCGAGGACGATCGATGGCTCGTCATGGCACCAATGTTCCACGCTGCCGGTACGTGCCTGGTCCTTGCCTCACTATGGCTCACAGCGACCCAAATCATGCTGGGCTCCTTCTCGCCCACCCAGGCACTCGACATCATCGAGGGTGAACGAGCCACTGGAACGCTTGCCGTACCAACCATGATGCTCGCCATGAACGACACGATGGCCACCTCGCCTCGCGATGTCTCCTCATTGCGATTGCTGAGCCACGGTGCCTCCCCAGCCCCCCTTGAGATTCTCAAGGCAAGTCACCGGTACTTTCCCGAAGCAGAGATGCTCCACCTCTACGGTACTACCGAGACCTCGCCGATCGCATCGATCTTCCCCCACGAGGAGCGACATCTGACCGACGCACTGGCGGGCTCGATCGGCGTGCCTGCCGTCGGCGTCGACCTCACCGTACTCGACCCGGACGACCAGGCGCTCGGGCCTGGTGAAGTAGGCGAGATCGCCATTCGAGGTAACAACGTGATGAAGGGTTACTGGAACCTGCCAGTGGAGTCACAGCAGGCCCTTCGCTCCGGCTGGTACCACACTGGTGATCTCGGATTTCGAGACTCGACTGGATACTTCTTCCTCATCGATCGGCTCAAGGACATGGTGGTCACCGGGGGCGAGAACGTCTACACCATCGAGGTTGAGGATGCGCTCTATCGTCATCCCAAGGTGCAAGAGGCTGCCGTCTTTGGTGTGCCCGACCCCAAGTGGGGAGAGGCTGTTCATGCCGTCGTCGTCCCACGGGAGGAGGTAAGCGCCGAGGATCTCTTAGCCTTCCTACGCACACAGATCGCTGGGCACAAGCTTCCGAAGAAAATTGACCTTCGCCAAGAACCATTACCAAAATCTGGAGCCGGGAAGATCTTAAAACGTGATCTTCGCGAACCTTTCTGGGTCGGCCACACCACTCGGATCGGCAACTAAAGTGGCCGAGCAACATCGCCCACCTCATCAACGAAGGAGTCAGCTTTGGAGTTCCTAGGTAGCCACCTCCTCTCGGTGGATCAACTCTCCAGAGAGGATGTTGAACTGGTCATCACGGTTGCTCAACGCCTGGAGCCAGTTGCGCGACGCAGAAAAATCACCCGCGCCCTCGAAGGAGCCGTCTTGGCGAGTCTCTTTCTTGAAGCAAGCACACGAACACGGCTCAGTTTTGGCAGCGCCTTTTCCCGTCTCGGAGGCGCCGTACGCGAGACCGTCGGTCTGACGTTCTCCTCCATGGCCAAGGGGGAATCGATCGCCGACACCGCGAGGGTCATCAGCGGTTATGCCGATATCATGACCATTCGGCACCCAGAGGCAGGGTCCGTTGCCCAGTTCGCTCATGCTTCGTTGGTGCCAGTGATCAATGCAGGTGATGGTGCCGCCGAGCACCCGACCCAGGCGCTGCTCGACATCTACACCATCGAGGAAGAGTTTGCCGCCCGCAACAAACGCTTGGACGGTTCACATATCCTCTTCGTGGGTGACCTCAAATATGGACGCACCGTTCACTCGCTCATCAAGCTCCTCAGTCTCTATGACAAGATGACCTTCACGCTCTTGGCACCTGAGCTACTGTCGATGCCCGACCCCATCGTCGAGCTCGTCCAAGCGCGTGGACACCACGTCATCCAGCGAAACGCATTGCCGGTTACACCTGAACAGGTGGACGTTGTCTACACCACTCGCATCCAACGCGAACGTCTCCAAGGAGAACAGATCGAGGGCTACAGCCGCGACTTCCACGTGAACACCGCCTTCGTCAACGAGGTCGGTGACGCCTCGACCATTATCATGCATCCATTGCCGCGTGACTCAACCCCCGCGTCGAATGATCTCAGCACCGATCTCGATGCCGATCCACGTCTCGCCATCTTTCGCCAAACTGATCGCGGCATTCCAATCCGCATGGCACTCTTTGCGCTCATCCTCGGCGTATCCGACAATATCGAAGCGACCTATCGAGACCCGTCCTGGCGGGTATCGCCCTAAACCGCCACCCCACCTCGTTATCACCCATCATCAACACCATGGCCAAAGGACCGGTCAGCGTGCATCACAACCAGCCCCCGACCGCCTCACCACGATCACCCGGTCCTTATCTGATCCGCTCACAGTGGACTCAGTGCACCTCCCCTGATCGACCACAAACCTGCGTTTTGACCCGAGAGACGGTGAGCTGTTCTTATCCACCGGTGGCGACGCATCGTATCAACCACCACGCTCGTTAACCCCCTCGGCATCGATCGACAACACCTTGATGGAGAGGACTAAAGTCACGATAATCTCAAGTCACCGTACTCTATGCCCCTGTAAAGCATCTCCATAGCATACAGGTATGAGAAAACGTATCGTCATTCTTGGGGGCGGAACCGGTGGAACACTCACCGCGAATCGTCTGCGAAAAGCCCTTCCATCCGCGGAGGCAGAGATTATCGTCGTCGATCAAGACAACGAACATATTTACCAACCTGGACTGCTCTTCATTCCTTTCGGGATGGCCACTATCGACGAAATAGCAAGGCCACGCTCGCGTCAATTCCGCAGTGGCATTGAGTTCCGCGTAGCCCCGATCGACCACGTCGACCTTCAAGCCGATGAAGTCTATCTTGGCGATGGCAGTTCACTACCTTACGATGTCCTGATCGTCGCTACCGGTGCGGTGTTGCAACCCGAAGAGACAGAGGGCCTCCTCGGGCCCGGCTGGGGTGAGAATATATTTACATTTTACGATCCACATGGAGCGGTAGGACTGCATGCTGCACTTGAGGATTTTTCCCAGGGAACCATCGCCGTGAACGTCGTCGACATGCCTATCAAGTGCCCGGTGGCACCCCTCGAATTCTGCTTTCTTGCCGACTGGTACTTCACGGAGCGCGGCATACGCGAAAAAGTGAATATACAGTACATCACACCCCTTGACGGAGCGTTCACAAAACCCGTTGCGTCAAAAGCCCTCGGGCAACTCCTAGGGGAAAAAGGAATTGAGATCGTCACTGAATACAATACAGGACAGGTGGACGAGGGACGGAGGCGCTTGATCTCGTATGACAATCGGGAAATTCCCTACGACATGGCCGTCCTCATTCCAGCTCACGGAGGTTCGCCTTACGTTGGACGTTCCCATGGTCTAGGAGATGATCTTGGTTTTATTACGACCGACAAACACACGCTGCAGACTGTCGCGAAGGAGAATGTATTTGCACTCGGGGATGCCGCTGGCGTACCAACATCTAAGGCCGGATCGGTTTCCCACTTTGAGGGAGAGATTATTGTCGAGAATGTTCGACGATACTTAGCCAAGCAACCACTTGATGCAAGCTTCGATGGGCACTCGAACTGCTTCATCGAAAGTGGCTTCCACAAAGCTTTACTCATCGACTTCAACTACGACACTGAGCCATTGCCTGGTCATTACCCAAGTGATATCGGCATGCCTCTCCTGAAGGAGTCGCACTTAAATCATCTTGGCAAACTAATGTTCCAATCCTTTTACTGGCATAGTCTCCTCCCAGGAAGGGACATTCCCGGCATCGGATCATCAATGCCAAAACATGGTAAGCACTTCCAAGCAGCCACAAAGTCATAACAAGAAAGGAGAATCATCATGCCAACTGTCACCTACGCAGGGACTGAGGTAGAGGTCAACGAAGAGGGGTTTTTTGAACATCCAGAACAGTGGAACCCGGAGATGGCGAAGGAGATCGCCAACAAGCTAGGTATCGACAGTCTAAGTGATCGTCACTGGCAAGTAATCAACTTCATGCGTCAAGAGTATCTCAGCAAGGGAACCGCTCCAAGCGTACGTGCCCTCGGCAAGACATCCGGTGTCCAGATAAAGGAACTCTATGAACTGTTTCCTAAGGGGCCTGCAAAACTTGCAGCGATGATTGCTGGAATTCCGAAGCCAATTGGGTGCATATGAAACTGACAAAAGGAAGAGAGGCGCTGAAATGACAGACGAGATCGAAAAAGTAGCGGTCGTGGTTTCAAAGGGATCATTAGAAGGTATCTATCCAGCACTCATATTGGCCAATGGCGCAAGGGCTGAGGGCATAGCTGTGGAGCTCTTCTTCACCTTCTTTGGGCTGGAGGCGGTCTATAAACGACACTACGAGCATATCAAAGTTGCTTCGGTCGGCAATCCTGGTCTGCACGTAGCGACACTCGCAGGTGGACTCCCAGGGGTGTCCAGCATTCTCACCCACTACATGGAGCGCAAGATGGACCGTCTCGATATCCCTCCGATTCCAGAGTTTCTGGAAATGATCGCCGACAGTGGTGCTGGACTCTACGGTTGCAAGGCTACCTGCGATCTCTTTGACCTTACAAAGGAGGATCTCATCGATCAAGTCAGCGCGATCATTACCGTTGGCGACTTCTACCGCCTAGCTGCTGGCGGTCAGATTATCTACACATGACTTAAGTGTCTGATTCACCTGTCGTCTGTGCGCCCCATCTCGAATAATCATCATGTCGAACTCCCTAGGTCTCAGTATCAGCCTGCGCGGACGGAGAGTATGGGCAACATACGCAGGCTGACTACCAATTTTGGTATTACCGCTTGCGAGAACGCGTTCTAGATATTTCTACTCCTATCATTACAAGCGCAGGGGCGACCTGCATCGACCCAGTAGGCCCATCGTCACGAGTAACAGCACTAGTGCACACGGGCACCGCCTTGATGCAACGGTGCCTAATGCGCCTGATCTTTCAAAGCTTTCGGGCTGAAGACATGGGCAGGATAGCAAGTTTAGCCACTTAGACAACACACCATAAGATCCTTCATCTACCCGTATCTCATCTACATCTTTCATCCCTCATGAAACACCTTAACACTAGGCCAAATATTACTTGACGCGATGATGCGGTAATTCGACAATTGCACTAGTCACTGACAAGTTCATGAGTATGTATCATCGTGAGCTTATTGCGCCCAGACTGTTTCGACGCATACATACACTGATCTGCCTTAGCTAACAGCTCCTCAGGATCGCGCAGCTCGGTACCATAATATGATAATCCACCGATGCTGACAGTAACAGAAATTTCATCACTACCAATATCGACCCTCTCCAGTTGAATACTACGGCGAATTCTCTCTCCCAAACTCCTCACATCATTGAAGCCAGCTCCGGGAATAACCACGGTAAACTCCTCACCACCTGTTCTGATGACGACATCACCCGCTCTCACGGAAGAGCGCATGATAGACGCCGCCGAACGCAGTATCCGATCCCCGGCAAGGTGGCCATAGGTGTCGTTCACATCCTTGAAATGGTCGATATCAAGACTCAAGATACCCAACGGTGATCCTGTCCGAGTACTCCGTACAAACTCCTCATTGAGCCTGTTGAGACCAAAGCGTCGGTTATAGACATCGGTGAGTGGATCGAGCGCAGCGAGCCTTTGGAACCTCTCATACATCAGGGCATTGTTGAGCGCTACCGAAGTCGACGGCTGAAATCCTTCCAGCAGCCGAGCGACACCAGGGTCGACATTGTTTGCGAATGCTAGCACGACGGCCCCAAGGGCCTGTCCACCAAACCAGAGCGGAATCACCAAGACTCCCCGAGGAACAAATGATACAACGATGGCATCGATGGCGACACCTGACAGCACCGCTATGGAGGTGATCGCAGGGGATCGAAGCGCATCCTGTAGTACACGGGTATCTCCAATGATGTCGCCAACCAAGCTGCGTTGCGCGGCAACCGAGAGCACTCCATCGCGTTCCACAATGACCGCTCCCGCGCTCGCACTGGCTCGCGCAATGTACTGGTCCAGAATCGTGATGACCAGTTCATCAAGGGCCAGATGGCCAGCCACCGAACCCGCGACCGAGCGAATTGCGGCCTCTGTTGTCCAGGAACTATGCAGTGAGTCAAGGAGTCTGTTGAAGGACTGAGCCACATCGCCTAGCTCATCTTTGGAGTCCACGCTCAGCTGACAAGTATCAGGAGAACAACTAATCGAATCAGCAGCAAAAGTCGTATCCCGAAGTGTCGTACTGACATACTCCATTCGTCTAGAGAGTAAATGCAACCGTGCACCAACCACAAGTCGAACAAGGCCAAAGTTTACCGATCCAACGATCACGCCAGCGAAGAGTGCACCAGCAAAGAAATCTGGCCGCAGCGTGATACGTGGCGGAACTCCAAGAATCGTAGCCACAAACGGAAAGGCAACCCCAACAAACAGCCCAAAACTCGACATCCAGATCGCTAGATCCCAAAAAACTCTCGACGTTAAGCGTGGGCTAAGCCATCGTGACTCAACGCCAATGAAATCTTGTCTGTCAACAACCATGGGTTATCTATCGACTCCGAACAGCCCAAGGTTGAATAACACAAACTTAGGCACCCTCCTGTCTTACAAAGGCGCTCATGAGTCGATACAAACAAGTCATACAAGAGAGGCGAATACTGAGGCGATGAGAGACGGCCATCTTGCTGCCGATCATTCAGATCTGAGACCATCTCGTACCTGCCTTAGCTAACGCACTCTCCGGAGCACCGCCGCTATCCCTTGCCCGACTCCAATGCACATCGTCACCAACGCAAGATCGAGATCACGTTCGGCTAACTCGGTCGTCGCCGTCAATGCGAGGCGCGCACCGCTAGCACCAAGAGGGTGTCCCAAGGCGATAGCTCCACCATTCGGATTGACAAAATCCGCATCATCGGGCAAACCGAGTTGTCGCAGACAAGCGACCGACTGCGCCGCAAAGGCTTCGTTCAATTCAACGACACCGAAGTCGGTAATGCGCAGATTCAGTCGCTCCATGACCCGGCGCGAAGCGGGCACTGGCCCAATCCCCATGATGCGGGGGGGCACGCCCGCGGTTGCCCCCGCTACCACCTCTGCCATGGGAGTCAGCGAATACCGATCAACCACCTGATCACTCACGACGAGCAGCGCACCGGCCCCATCGTTGAGCCCACTCGCGTTGCCGGCGGTGACCGTACCTCCCGGACGGAACGCCGCCTTGAGTTGAGATAGCTTGTCCAACGAGGTCAAGCGGGGATGCTCATCGCGGTCGACCACCATGCTCTGGCGCCGACTCTGGACCTCAACGGGAACGATCTCGCGACTGAGCCGTCCGTTCTCCTGTGCCTTGGCTGCGCGCTCTTGTGACCGCTGCGCGAAGGCGTCCTGATCCTCGCGAGAGATCGAAAACTCCTGAGCGACGTTCTCGGCCGTCTCACCCATCGAGTCGATGCCGTACTCCTCCTGCATGCGCGCATTGATGAATCGCCACCCGAGAGTGGTATCGAACACCTCCATGGAACGATCGAAGGCACTAGCGGCCTTCGGCATGACAAAGGGGGCACGAGACATGCCCTCGACACCACCGGCGATCACAACCTTGCCGTCACCGCTCTGAATCAACCGCGAGGCGGTCAAGACAGCCTCAAGTCCGGACCCACAGAGCCGGTTCACGGTGACGCCTGGGGTCTCAACACCAAGCCCCGCCAACAGACTCGCCATACGGGCGACATTGCGGTTATCCTCACCCGCTTGGTTCGCACATCCCAAGATCACCTCATCGATATGCCCTATCACCGAGGGATACCGGGCGACGAGTGCTCGTAGGACATCCGCGGCAAGGTCATCGGTACGCACCGACGAGAGTGCGCCACCATAACGACCAAACGGGGTGCGAACCCCACCAACGATATAGGCCTTTGGCACGATTACTCCTCCTCTAACACCGGTTGTCCCAATGACCGCGATCGACCATGGAAGAGCGCAACGACCTCGCCCCCTCGTTCAACCGCAACATCATAGAGTCCGTTCCTCCCAAAACGGGTCACCTCACGCGCCCGCGCATCCAACCATTCTCCCCGATAGACCGGAACGATAAACTCCACCGCTGCGCTCTGTGCAACCGTCACCACGTTATAGGTGTTGCAAGCAAAGGCGAACGCGGTGTCAGCGAAGAGAAAGAGATAACCGCCATGACAGATTCCATGCCCGTTCACCATCGCATCCGTCACCTGCATGGTGAGATCCGCCAAACCTGGCCCCACCTCTGCGACCTCGATTCCAAGCGCTTGCGACGCGACATCGCGTGCATACATCGCCTTTGCACACGCCTGTGCGAGCTCCTGATCGGTCATGGTTGCCTCTCTCCTGTCCGTTGGGCCACTACGTTGGCCACTCCGCCCACGACAAACTCGGTGACCAGGCTCGCATATTCGGACAGCCCCAGTTTTCCGGATCCCTCACGAAACCAGCGAGCATGCCAGTTCAAGATACCGAACGTTGACATCGTCAACGCTTTGATGGTCGATGCATCGAGTTCGGGCCCTACCTGCTGCAGAAGTCCTTCCATCACCCGGACCACCCTGCGTTCGTTCTCACGAATGATCTCCTGCTGGGATGATGCAAGGCGTGCAAGATCATTGATCTGGGCTTGGTGATAGGCATCGGCATCGCGATAAAGATAGAGCACCGCTTCGATCACCCGCGATAGCTGCACTGAGGGGGTATCGCCACCTTCGAGGGCGCACTGCACGGTCGACAAGAGCCGCTCGGAGTACCCGAGCAACGCCTCAAAGAGAATCGCCTCCTTGGTAGCAAAGTAGTGATAGATGCCCGCCTTCGAGAGGCCAACATGCTGAGCAAGATCGTTCATCGATGTGCCATCGAAGCCCTTCAGGGCGAATCGGTTCACCGCAAGTCGCGCGATCTCTTGGCGTCGCACTGGCACGAGAGAGTCAACCAAAACTCAACGTCCCGTGAACAAGGGGTCTTGATGCGCTATAAAGGCACGGATGCCCGATCGATAATCACCTGTCGTGGCGCATGCTCCCTGTGCCTTGGCCTCCAGCGAGAGTATCTTGGCGAGGGCGGGCACGCGTTCCTCATTCAGAATGCGTTTGGAGGCAAGAAAAGCCTGGGTTGGCCCTTGAGCCACCTGGCTCACCCGACGGGAGACCTCGTCATCAAACTCGGCATCATCGACGACTCTTGAGACGAGTCCCTGTTCGAATGCACCTCGCCCATCGAGCAGCTCACCAAGCAGAATAAGACCAAAGGCCCGTGCGATGCCAAGGTTAGCAAAGAAGTAATGGCCGCCAGAGTCGAGAACTGCCCCAATGCGGCCAAAAGGAGACCCCCAGCGACTCGTAGTCGAGGTGATGACCAAGTCACACGAGAGTGCCAATCCGAGTCCAGTGCCCAGAACGGCGCCATGCGCCGCCGCTACCGTGATTGTCTCGAGAGCGGCCAGCCGCAGTATCAGCGGGTTGTAGAGCTCCGCAAGGATCGCCTCGGCATCCTCCCCCTCAGGGTTGGCCTCGCCAAGATCGCGTCCGGCGCAAAACGCTCGACCCACGCCAGCAACCAGCAAGGCGCGTGGTGGACGCTTCTCGACCTCATCGAGCGCTTCATTGAACATATGCACCATCGTCTCCGTGGTGGCATTCAAGCGCTCTGGCCGGTTCAACCATACTTCGGCGATCTCATCACCGCGAGCGAAGACCACTGGATCTCGGCTCGCCAGGGAGCCTGGTAGGGCGCGTTCAAACGCCATAGGGACGGATCTCCCGAGCGACGAGAACCTTTAATACGCTGGTACAGACGAGCGTTGTCTCCTGATTGAGTACCTGCCAACGCAATGCAACCACCCCACGGTCTGCGCCCTTGTCATCTTTTGCAATTACCTCAGCTTCGAGATGGATGGTGTCACCCACAAAGGTCGGGTGTGGATAGCGAATGGAGTCAGAGCCGTAGTTGGCAAGAATCGCGGTTGAGTCCGCCGGGACTCCGAGACCGGTAGCCATCGCAAAAACCATGATGCCGGGTGCGACCACTCGGTGGAACATCGACGCTTGCGCCGCATGGGCGTCCGTATGGAGATAGAACCAATCCCCGGTCAGCGCACACCAATTCGTAATATCAACTTCGGTAATCGTACGACCCCTTGTTGCCTGCCGTTCCCCGATCGCGATTTCACCATACCCCTTGTAGAGGATGGGATATCTCTCTGACAACGAAAATTCGCGCATAATCCTCTATAGCCTTTCGCACTCGCTAGTGACGTCGGTCAAGAAACGCCTGCATCCGAGCCTGCTTCTCCTCCGACTCAAACAGGATCGCCTGACCTAAGGTGTCGATGAGTCCGGTCGACGAACGTCCGCCTGCCCCCAAGGCTAGCTTTGTTATCTCAAGGGCACGCCACGGCTTGGTCCGGATGGTCTCTGCCCACTTGCGTGCGCAAAGGACTGGATCGTCACAGACCTCGTCAACAAGACCTGATGAGAGGGCACCAGCTGCGTCAATCACCTCACCAAGGTAGAGCATTTTGCGAGCAATACCCACCCCGACAAGGCCAGGGAGACGCCAATTTCCTCCGGCACCAGCCAGAATACCAAGACCCAACTCCGGTTGTGCAAAGCGAGCTTTTGGTGATGCAACCCGCAAGTCGCAGGCGAGTGCACACTCCAATCCGCCACCAAAAGCAGGCCCATCAATGGCAGCGATAGAGGGCCAACGCCAACGCGCTAGTGCGTCGAAGAGCTCTACATTGAAGGCTCGGAACGCCTCCTCCTCGCCGCGCTCGCCGAGCTCAGCGATATCAGCTCCAGCAATAAACATCCCCGGCGTGCTTGAGGTCAAGAGGAGCACGGCCGGTTGGTGCCGGAGACGCTCGAGCGTTTGGCGCAGCTGATCTACCAGTGCGAGCGAGAGGGCGTTACGCTTTTCGGGTCGATTGAGACTCAGCTGCACTACACCCTCGGATTGGCTCACCATCACCAAAGATTGACCGCGTGCGGGCCCTGAAGGCTCTTGCATCACTCTGCCCCGCGTGCCGTGATCACCAGCCAAAGAATCCCTGCCCCGATTTCTTCCCAAGGTGGCCAGCCTCAACCATCGAGATCAGTAGTTCGGGGGGCGCAAAGCGATCACCCAGTGTTTGTTCGAGGTATCGTGCTATCGCCAGACGGACATCGAGACCGACCAAATCGGTCAGCCGCAATGGACCAACCGGGTGTTTATAGCCAAGCACCATCGCTTGGTCGATATCGGCGGCGCTTGCCACCCCATCTTCAAACATACGGATGGCCTCAAGACCGAGGGCCACCCCCAACCGTGAGGTCGCAAAGCCGGGCGCATCCTTGACAATGATCGCCTCTTTATCGAGTCGTTCGGCCAATGCCCTAAAGACCGCAACCGTCGCCTCATTGGTGGAGGGACCGACGACGATCTCGATCAACGAAGAGGCGGGAACGGGATTAAAAAAGTGCAACCCACCGATATTTTCCGCGCCCGCCACGCCCTGTTGCAGACTGCCAATAGCGATCGCAGAGGTGTTGGAGCCGATCGGCACCTCATCGCCAACCACGAGACGGATCCGTTGCAAGACATCACGTTTGAGTTCGACGATCTCTGGTACACTCTCGATCACGACACTCGCGCCCTCAAGCCGCTCATAGTCAACGACAACCGCTAAGTTTTGGTCGACGACCTCCGCTGAGATGTCGGTGAATCCACGACTGCGTGCCCGCCCCAGCGTGGCGATGATGTGCTCCCTCGCCCGTGAGGCAGCATCCGGCCTGGCCTCAATCACGGTAGTCCGAAGACCGCTCAACAACGATTGGGAAGCGATCGAGGCACCCATCGTCCCTCCACCGACGACCCCAATCGCTGCCTCTTGATCTTGCCCTAAAACACTGGAATGATCTCGTCCCAATTTACGTCCGTGACTTCCTCTCCAGAGATGCCGACCTCCGGGATGGCTGGGAACGGAATATCATAACGCTCCAAGACCCCCTTGACATTAAGCATCGCCTGCCGCCAATTCTCTAACTTCTCATCGTAGGTGGCGACTCCCAGTCCCGCTGCACGAGCAACCTCTTCAATCTCACGTTGTGTAGAGATAAAGTCGTCAGGAAGATCCCAGAAGTCGGAGGGAGGCTCAAAGAGTACACCGGAGAGAAAGACGTAACCCGCCCTAATCTGCTTTGTCACAATCGAACGATCCTCATCACTGATCTTGGGGTAATCGCGCTCCATCAACGACAAACAGATGGCCATGTGTCGTCCCTCATCACGACCGATCGCACGGAACGCCTCCTTGAAGACGGGAATCGTCGTATGCGTGTACATATAATGAAAGAGTGTCGATGACGCCACTTCCCCCATGAGGAAGGAGCTAAACAACACCGCCATGGAGTAGCGAGGGACCGCCTTTTTGTAACCGTTCCAATAGCGCGCACCGTTGTGATAGAGCCATTGGACATTACGCTTCGCCCGGCGTCCAAGGTCCGACTGCGGTTCGTAGTCGAGAGGGCCTCCTGGGGTCAGCAAGGAGATAGCCTTACCACAGACGATCTCGTGGTTCTGCTCGTCACGGGTGATCGAGAAGAACGCCCTACGTACGGGGTCCTCTTCATGGATCTCATAGGCGTGCACCAGCGCTGTCGCGAACACCGGAGGTGCTGAGGCATCAAAGACTGATAGCAACGAAAACCAGTACGCCACTGCCTCCCGTTCAGCTGCTGACATCTGATCAAGACGAAGACCATCCCATGGAAGTCGTGCGGGATCCCAATACTCCTTCTGTGCAGAAGCCCAGATCTCATCGAGTTTTGCGGTCTTTGACTCCCATGAGAGAGGAAAAACATTGGGCTGTTCAATTGGCGGAGGAAACTCCATCGACCCACCCAGTCCGTCATGTGCCTGTGCCACGTTATTCCCCTTTCACACATCGACCGACCATTCGGTCGGGACACTACAATAGTAGCACGGTCGCGCTCGTTATGGTTTGATCCGATGATCCGGTGAGTAGCATCGAATCGAGCCAAGGCCATCGTGTGTGTCGAGAACTCGAAGGAGGCCCCATGTCGATCATTCGACTTTACCCATCCGGTAACGAGATACCCTGCCCTGACGGCATGACGGTTTTGGCCGCCTTGGAGGCCGAAGGTTGGGCCTTGCCCAACAACTGCAGGGCTGGGACATGCGGAGAGTGTAAAGTCAAGGTCCGCTCAGGCTCCTTCGATCAGGGATTCGTCCTCGATATGGCACTCTCGCAGGAGGAACGTCAGCAGGGCTACGGCGCGATGTGCATGGCCAAACCGCTCTCGGACTATCTGGCGATTGAATGGGGTACCGAGGACGCCAAGCCCACCCTGTTCCCCCCTCGAGAGCAGGTACCACATATCGTCGTAGAACGGCTAGAACGCACCCCTTCCATCGTTGAACTGCGACTGCGACCGCTCGGTGACCCTCTTCGCTTTTGGCCAGGGCAGCACGTGCAGCTTGGATCACCACCCGAGTACCCCTTGCGCAACTACTCAATGGCGAACGCACCCCGCCCCGACGGTGAGCTGATCCTCGAGATCACCCGAGAACCTTTCGGCCAAACCAGCACCTGGTTGACCAATAACGTCGCCATCGGCGACACGCTCATGGTCAACGGGCCCTACGGCTCCTTCATCGGAGACCCCGCCACCGCGACACCGGTCCTGCTCATCGCGGGAGGATCGGGGTTGGCACCTATCCTTTCACTCACTGAAGCCGCACTACGCCGGGGATTTGCCCATCACGTCACGCTGCTGTTCTCCGCACGTACGCCAAGCGATGTCTATCCCCCTGGCCAACTCGCGTATCTGACCCATCGATACCCCAATTTTGAACTCCAGGTCACCTACACGCGGCATCCTCACGATCCGAGCTGCGGGGAGATCCCACACTATCATGGGCGCCTCCCCGGCATGCTCAGCGATATCTTTCCTCACCTCGCCGATACCGCGGTCTTCATCGCTGGCAGTGACGCCTTCGTCCAAGATTGCACGCGAGCCGTCCAAGCCTTGGAGCCCGGCGCCGTCTACACCGAGCCCTTCACCGATCAGCAAGGCGACTTCTCCTCGTTGTCCATTCTCGGATAACGACCCGCCCCTCGATCGATCACCCAATGCATCGACACCATGAGGTCGCTTGTCGTGTCCTCGTACCAATTAGTCCTTGTCGGGCCAGCGGGATCCCCTCTGGTACGCACTCCTTGCTACTCGGTGAGCGTCAGCAGACGATGACGCTCTCTCCGCACCCTAGATCTCATGGTGGGCCGACTACGGAGACGATGCCAAAACATCCCGCTAACCCTCACTACCGGACCCAACTGCATCCTCAGGCATCTCGCCTCTAGTCCTCCAAACCGCGAACCGGATCCAACGGCGAGCACATGAACCAGCATGGTCGATACCACCGCTCATGGCAGCATCGAGCAGCCGGAGTGCCGAGTAGTCGGAGTACCAAATGGTGGATCAACAAGCGCCAAAGACCTTACAATCGCACAAAGGAAGGTGCGCTTGTTGTATCAAGCGGAGAGGGCGTCGAAGATAATCGCTGCGATCTGCTCTGGATACTGTGCATGCAGATCATGATCACCCTGAATGGGATAGAGCCAACCCTGGTTGGGGGCCTCGGCTAGCAGTCGACCCGCCGCGACTGTCTTGGCTTCATCCGCCTCCGCCTGCCCCGACAACGCGGGGATCAGCAGCAGTTTGGAACGGAGACGTCCTGCGTCGATGTGAGGCTCATAGTCGAGCAGGTCATTCAGGATCATCATGTGGTCTTCGATGCTCAGTCGTCGATAGGCAAGACCATTGGTGTCGATGCGAAAACCAGCGCGAGCAGCCAGAAGAACCTCCGGATCCCAGTCCCGGTAGCGCCGCTCAAAGAAAGCATCGAGCTCCTCGATCGGCCGCCCGTCGATATCGGTTGGTCGAAGCACCCGTATGGCCTCCTCTCGTGAGGCAAAACTACGAGCCATCGCCTGGAAACCACCATCGACGAGTCCCACCACGTAGGGGCGAACCCCTGGCCGATCAGCGCTCAACGCACCGTAGTGCAACGCGACTGACGCCCCCCATGACTGACCGATGACCCCGAAAGGCTCCCCACTGGGGAGATCTTGCACGACGCTGAGGAGATCGTCCGCACTCGCACCCACCCCCATCGATGTGTGCGCGCCACCCGACCGGCCGTGTCCACGTTGGTCAAGGGTGTAGGTGCAGACCCCCATCGCCGAGAGCAGGCGAGCAACTGGCCACCAAAATTGCGCATTAGATGAGAGCCCGTGCAGCAGCACTACCGAAGCGGTGAGGCTTGGGCCAACTGGATCGAATCGATCCAACACCAGCCGGACTCCATCTCGCATCTTCGCACTCAGCGTCTCCACAACCCGCCACCTCACCTCTTATGCAACCAATTCCTACGAAGAACTACACACCGAAACATCTTTGACAACAGAACGCTTAAAGGGTAGTATGCGGTGATGAGCACAGAGTCCACCACCACTACTTCGCTGGAGTCAACCATTCAAGAGATCGCGGCCGCCATCAGCACCTATGACGGCCCAAGTGGCGTCTATCAGCTCAAGGGACTCGCCTCGCTGGTGATGAAACAGGCCTTGAAAGATCCGGTCTTTCGTGCCGATCTCTTTCGACTTGTTGATGTTTTTCCGACACTAGAGGGGCCCGAACAGATCACCGCGCACGTGCGCGAATACCTCGATCCACGAGCCCCGAAATGGATGGCGACGAGCCAGTCGCTCGCCTCAAAGCTTGGGATCGGCCGCTCCGTACTCACCTCGTTGACCCGCAACAACATCATTGAGATGGCGAACCAATTCATCCTCGGCACCGAGCTCGATGAGATTGCTCGGAAAGTTGGCCAGATGGCCCAACAGGGCTACCTTACCACCGTCGACCTCCTCGGCGAGAAGATTATCACCTACCCGGAGAGTGACCGCTACATCAACCGGATCACCGAGATTCACGAGCGGCTGACCACCTCGGCACCGTTCCTCGCGGTGAACAAGAAGCTAACGGGACCAATGGTCAGTATCAGCGTCAAGCCAAGCGCACTGACACCCCACTATGGCCCACTCCAGCGCGAGGGCGCCATCGAAGAGGTCATCGAGCGCATCACTCCACTCCTGAAATCAGCCCAGGATGCCGGCACGCTGATCTTCCTCGACATGGAGCACTATGATACCTACGAGCTCACACTCGAGGTCTTCAATCGGCTGGTTTTGGACAAGAACTTTGCCGACCTCCAACTTGGATTGGTCATGCAGGCCTACCTGCGTCGTCATGTCACCGAACTGAAGACACTGCTCAATCTCCTCCGTGACCAAGAGTCTGACAACCCTCGCCTTTGGATCCGTTTAGTCAAGGGGGCCTACTGGGATACCGAATTTGCGCAGGCATCAGCCGAATCCCACACTCCCCCGGTCTTCACCGACAAGGCTGAGAGCGACATCAGCTACGAGGAGTCCGTCAGGCTCCTCCTGGACAACCATCGAAGGGTGCATCCCGCCTTCGCCTCGCATAACCTGAGGTCCCTCTCCTATGCGATCGCCTATGCGCGAGCACACGGGCTCACTCCAACCGACTATGAGATCCAGATGCTCTATGGCATGGCAGAACCGATGGCCTCAGCGCTGCTCGCCCAGGGCCAATCCGTGCGGATCTATACGCCAGTGGGTGAGCTACTGCCCGGGATGAGTTACCTCGTGCGTCGGCTTCTTGAAAATACATCCAACTCGTCCTTTGTGCGCGCACGATTCGGCGGCAAGCAGTCGATAGCTCGACTGGTCGCACCTCCAAAACCCACGCATGGCACCAAGCCTCCCGCTGGCTACCCGGTGGGCTATGCTCACGAACCCACGACGGAGTTCCATCATCAGCATGAGATGCGACTCCAACAAGAGGCGATTGACCGGGTCGCCGGTACGCTAGGGGCTACCAACAAGGTTCGGCTCTCGATCGGACACCCCCTCCCCGAGACTGCCACTTGGTCGAACTCCCTCAATCCAACGAGGCCGGCTCAGACACTTGCCACGGTAGAGGAGGCGAGCGAGGAGCAGGTGGAGTCGGCGGTGTCAGCAGCGCTGGCCGCACAACCAAAGTGGGCAAGCGCAACGCTTCCCGAGCGTGCTGCCGTACTCCGCAAAGCAGCAACCTACCTGCGGAGCCGTCGCAGCGAGATCAACGCGGTCGAGGTGATGGAGGCAGGCAAGCCCTGGCTTGAGGCGGACAACGACATCGGTGAAGCGATCGACTTCCTTGAGTACTACGCCATCTGGGCAGAGCGACTCGCCACCGAGCGTCTCGACTCCCCCGCTGGCGAAACCAACCAGCTTCGGTGGCGTAGCCGTGGTCTCACCCTGGTGATCCCACCCTGGAACTTCCCATTAGCAATCCCCATGGGCATGACCGCAGCCGCGCTGGTGATGGGCAACTCCGTCATCCTCAAACCGGCGGAGCAGACTCCAATCACAGCGAGTTACATCGCCCGAGCCTTTGAACACGCGGGATTGCCTGCGGGCGCCCTCTGCTTCGTCCCTGGCCGAGGTGAGACGGTTGGCGCGAGGCTCGTGCGCCACCCACTGGTCTCTACCATCGCCTTCACTGGCTCAAGAGCCGTCGGGCTTGACATCATCGAGGCCGCAGGTCGCGTCGTACCTGGGCAGACCTCCTTGAAGCGAGTGATCGCCGAGATGGGTGGCAAGAACGCCATTGTGGTCGATGCTGATGCCGATCTCGACCAGGCGGTACCTGGCGTTATCTACTCAGCCTTCGGCTTTGCGGGCCAGAAATGCTCCGCCTGCTCAAGGGTGATTGTTCATGGTCAGATCTTTGATGCCTTCGTACACCGACTGACCCAGGCCACCAAGACCTTGATCATTGGTGACCCTCGCAACCCAGCGACCCAGATGGGTCCCGTCATTGATGACGCAGCGCTGGCCAAGATTACCGGCATGATCGACGCAGGAAAGGCCGGCTCTGAACTGCTCTACCAGGGAACCCGACCGGATCTCGACGGCTACTTTGTCCCACCCACCATCTTTGTCAATCCGGATCGCCAGTCCCCGCTCTATCGAGAGGAGATCTTCGGCCCCGTGCTGACGGTGGAGCGTGCAGGCGATCTCGATGACGCCATCTGGCGTGCCAACGATACAATCTATGCCTTAACGCAGGGGGTCTTCTCGCGCTCTGCCCAAGCGATCGCGCGGGTGGCGAATGCGGCCCGGGCTGGTAACTTCTATGTCAATCGTGGAATCACCGGGGCCATTCCAGGGCGTCATCCCTTCGGAGGTTTTGGTAACTCCGGCGTCGGTTTCAAGGCGGGAGGACCCTCCTACCTTCTCCAATTTGCCGATCAGCAAGTGATCTCGGAGAATCTCTTGCGCCAGGGCTTCTCCCCAGACATCAGCGAATAGCGCCTAGGGCGAGGATCAGCCTTCTCGCGACAGGAATACTTGCTCTCTACAACTAGTTTGTAGGGAGTATGTATAGTAGGGCGCGACATTGACCAAGGCTACAAGTTCAGGTTCATGGTTGGAGGTACTCCAGACCAAAGACCTCTCGCTCATCTTTACCGCACGGGTGGCGATGAGTGTGTCGCGGGCGATCGCCGGGATCGCGGTGCCTCTCTACCTTGCCACCCTGGGTTTCAACGGCTTCGAACTCGGGATCCTGTACTTGATCGTCGCACTCGTCGCTGCGGGCATGTCCTCGGGCATCGGCTTTGCCACGAACAAAGTCGGTGCGAAATCCTTCATGGTCATCGTGCCTGCGTTGGTTGCCGTCGCCGGCGTGGTCTACGCCTTCTCCAGCGACACCGCAGTGCTGTTCATCTTTGCGGCACTCGCAAGCTTCGGACGAGGTGCGGGCGCAGGTGCAGGGATGGTCGGCCCCTACCAACCAGCTGAATCCCAATTGATCGTCAACTCCATCAGCCCCGCAAATCGGAATCGAGCCTTCTCGCTGGTCTCGCTAGCCTCGACTGGAGGGGCACTCATCGGCACTGGCCTCGCAGCGCTCTCTGGACATGAGCACGTGCTGCGTACCGCTGCGGTCGCAGTCTTCCGTCCGAGCATGTTGATCGCTTCACTCGCCGCATTGGTAGCGAGCATCATCGCTATGTTCCTGTCAAGCCACCCCGTTCAAGCCAAACATCCGAGTGCCCACAAACAGGAGAAGGTCTTCGCCTTCCCGGAGCGATCCCGATGGCTCCTCTATCGACTCTGGGTCACCAATACCCTCAATGGGGCTGCGGTTGGGATGTTCGGACCCTTTGTCACCTATTGGCTCTATATCCGTTACCATGCCAACGAGGTGACCATCGGCGAGCTGTACCTACTGGTCAATATCATCACCCTAGGTTCCGGTCTCATCGCCCCAAAGGTCGCACAACATTTTGGGACCATTCGCATCACATCCTGGCTGCGCATTGCGCAGGGCCTACTGCTCATTCCTCTCGCACTCTCACCAACCTTCGTTATCGCTGGTGTGATCTACACAATCCGCATGTTTGCCCAACGGGTGGCGCTCCCCTTGCGCCAGTCCTACGTGCTTGCGATGGCAGACCCTTCAGAGCAGGCCCGAGTCGCCGCACTATCGAATCTTCCGTCCCAGATTGTGATGGCAATCTCCCCCACCCTGACCGGTTATCTGCTCGATGACGTCAGCCTCTCCTTACCCTTTGAGATAGCTAGCGTCATCCAGACGATCTCCGCCTTTGCCTACTACTTCTTCTTCCGCAATGCAGCTCCCCCCGAAGAGATTGCACGACTACGTGACAAGAACGACGGAGTACTCGAAATACGCCGCGAGGAACAGACCCCAACGGACTAATAGGATACTTTACATGGCCACTCCGCCCACACTAGAGTTCTTGGCAACGAATCACCATGCAGTTCTTGGCACCTATCGCAGCGATGGAGGAGTCCAGCTCTCTCCGGTCCTCGCAGTAGCGATGAGCCCAACCACCATCGGGGTCTCGTCGCGAGAGACTGCTATCAAAACCCGAAACCTTCGTCGGAACCCCTCCGTTTTCCTCTGCGTCTTTCCCGATTCCTTCTTTGGCAGTTGGATGCAGGCCGACGGGATCGCTACCATCTGTTCACTGCCAACGGCGATGGATCGACTGATCGACTATTACCGCCTGGCGGCGGGTGAACACAACGACTGGGCAAGCTATCGTGAGGCTATGGTGACAGAGCACCGGGTGCTCATCGAAATCGCCGTAACTCGCATCGGACCAACCGTCAGCGGATGACCGACCTCGAGCAGCGTATCGATGACCTCCAGTTGGCACCCATGGTGGCCTTTACCGGTGCTGGTCTTTCGACCGCTGCTGGTATCCCCGATTATCGTGGGCCAAACGGCGTCTGGACCAAAGATCCTTCTGCAGCAAAGCTGTCGCGCGTGAGCCAGTATCGCAGCGATCCCGAACTGAGACGACGTCTGTGGAGGGATCGCCTCACCAACCCGCTCTACGGCGCCCAACCAACGCCGGGACACCAACTTCTTGGAGCACTCGCCAACAGCGGTACGCTCACCGGTGTGATCACCCAAAACGTCGATGGCCTCCATCGACTGGTCACCGGCCACAGCTACCCGCTGGTCGAACTACATGGATGCATCCGCGAGACTCGCTGTCTCTGCTGTGGAGATATCCAACCGATGGACCAAGCGCTTGCTCGCGTAGCCAACGGCGATAGCGATCCAACCTGCCTCCGCTGTCACGATGCCAATCGCAGCGGTGGCTTGCTCACCTCCAACACCGTAACCTTCGGTGAACCAGTCCCACCTACCAGGCTAGAGACGGCCCAAGAGCTCATCAACAACGCCCAGGTCCTCCTCGTGCTCGGTAGCACCCTCTCCGTCAACCCGGCAGCCCGTCTCGTCGCGTTTGCGCTTGAGCGAGAACGACATGTAGTTGTGGTAAACCAGGGCCCCACTCGGTATGACAACCGAGGAGTCATCAAGATTCATGCAGATTGCCAGGAGTTTCTCCGAGTTCTCGCTACCAAAATACACCATGCCGCCTGATGGAGTTCCGATCCATCATTCCCCAAGAAGCGCTGCTCGCGTTACCAGGGAACTCACAACAACGCGGCATAGGTTGGAGAGTACCAACAACCCCATCCCAAACCCCCAGACACCAATGAGACCTGCAAAGGTCTCATTGGTGTTTTGGGCCAAGCAAGCGCTGAGGGGCCAGTTCGGTCGCGTGTCTCCAAATGGCTCAGAGTGCTAGGGATACTCGACTAGAGCCTTGCTTGATGGTTTGCAGGCGCAATTGGCCTCAATCTCCCAGCAATCCATAGCATTGTTACCAGGGAACTCACAACAACGCGGCATAGGTTGGAGAGTACCAACAACCCCATCCCAAACCCCCAAAACACCAATGAGACCTGCAAAGGTCTCATTGGTGTTTTGGGCGAAGCAAGCGTTGCGGGGAAGGCTGTCCAAGCCTGGGGAGCCACCAGGCGAGTAGCTGGGACCAGAGTGCATCGTCAATCTGGTATGCATCGCGAATCGCCCGAAGGTAAGGATCCAGGTTGCCAGGCACCCACGGTGGCCAAAAACGCGCTGCTTGATCCCAGGCAACCCTCGTTATCGGCAACGGAACCTCTCCGAGATCTCGCGCCGAAAACTTCAATGCCTTCGGGCTTAAGGCCGTTCCTGCACAACGATGTTCCAGGAAGCCAGCTGCCGCTGGCGAACCGAGCGCAGCTGCCAATAGCGACAATCCAACCCCTCGTTCATCCTTGGCAAAAAGAGAGATCACCGGAGTGAGCGGCAAGGTGGTGCCGTCCCTATCGACCCAGGGTGCTACCACTCGCTTCTGCGGTGCTATCACCAGCTTTGGCGCCAACAGCCCACGAAGGGATTTTTTCATGGTGCTCATCGCTTGCTCACTTAACGCCGGGTAGAGAAAACGATGTCCTCCGATACGGACGCTGCGATGACCCCATTGCGGCTCACTCCAACCGAGATGCCCGACGGTGAGCACGCGATGGAGCCGCTGACCATCAGCCGGTTGTCGTGCACTTGCCTCGTGTTCATCGATCTCTGGGGTGCCTTCGCCTACCTTGGCAGCTACCTGATAAAACTCATCGCGAAAACCAGCGGTTACTCTCGCCACATCCTTCACGCGCCATCGCGCCGAGAGCCCGAGTGCGGGAGACTCAGCCACCCACGAGCCCCAACTGGTGCTACCCTCTCGGATTCCACCCGTCTCATCCCATACCGACTCCTTGCCCAACCTTCGCACCCAAAGACAGACCGTGATCACCGAGGCATCGAAGGTTTCCTCAGGCAACCGATCGACCCGTAGCAGCTCTCCTTGGGAATCGATCCATCGACGGACCTCGGATGACCCTTCAGCGGACAGACAGGAGAGTGGCAGAATCATACCGCAGACTCCCCCCACCCGTAGATGATCAAAGGCACGAGCCAGAAAGTAGGTCGAAAGATCGGTGGTTGCCCTCGAGATCCCGCGGTAGGTTTGACGCAGTGTCGCCCAATCAACGCTATTAATGCCCTCGTACCTGCGCGAGCGCAGCCGAGGGCTCAAAAATGGAGGATTTCCGATCACCAGATCAAAGTCACCATACTTGCGCGAGAGCTCAGTGTTCAGCGCAGGGTCGAGACCGTCCCCATGAATGATTCGGAGAGTGTTTCCGTTCCGCAAGCTAGCGGACATCTCACGATCGCACCGTTGCGCGACCTCGGCATCTACCTCGACGCCTATCAAACGCATCGGGCTCGGCAGTGTTCGATCGGCTGCAACGAGAAAGGACCCAGCACCAGAGGAGAGGTCAAGTACCCGTCGCACCTCAAGATCATACCCTTGAAAGAAGGACGTCAACAGCTGGGTCGCAACCTCCACCGGTGTGAAATACATGCCATGGGCCCGTTCATCAAGGCTTTTCTCGCCGCTCATGACCATCCGTGCGATCGATCGGTCACACGCTGGTGATTCACCCAATCGAGGTCCACCCAAACCCACCTCGTACACCCTGGGGCGATCGGTTCCGTCACCAAGACCTCACCTGCAACGCCCCATAGGCGAACTGCCCGACCTTGGTCGGTCATCACGGCATCACCGCTATGGTGCCGGGGTCTCTGAGGCCTGGACCCAATTGGGAACCACCTCTACCCAGGTTTGCCCTGGCGCTAATGTGATCTGCTCACCATTGGAAAGGTAATAGGAGGTCGGTTGCTCCAACGTGCGTCGTTCCCAATGTCCTTTGAAGATCTCACCATTGCGCAAAATCCAAACAGAGCCTTCGCCAACCGTCTGCGAGTGCACGCCCAGGCTGTCGGGGCCGCTCTCGTTGTATTTACCAGGAGGAGCATTGACAAACTGCACCACAACATTGGTCGCACTCAACTGCTCGCCTCCGTTGCCGTAGGCAGGTTGTCCTGAATAGAAACGCAGGAAGCGACCAGCACTTGCGCTCCACTCCCAACTGACGTCTTCAGCCGCCGAAAATGGGAGAACCACCGTATCGACGCCGTTGCCACCTGCGGGGACTTGGGTCGAGAAGTCGAAGAGGCGCGGAGGCGGCGTCTTCGACCCTACCAGCTTCCAAATCTCAGCGGTTGATCCATAGAGATTCTCCGGCGGAACGCGCGAAGTAATTCTCACAAATGGTGCTCCCACATAGGAAAGCGCATCGATATAGTGCAACCACCCTTGGGCTTTGACCCCTTGGATATCGGGAATGATGCCACCAGCAGAGACCAATATCGGATGCCCTAGCTGGTGCACCACATGCCAGTCGACCCAACGAAGTGAACGGATCGGTCCCACCATCGGTGGCGACTGACACTGGAAGACTGCAATAAAACGAGTGATGCCTCCCTCTGCTTGGACCTCATACACCACATCAGCCCCACTCAGCCCACTCTGCGGTCGTGCACCAGGATCATTACCAACTTTGATAGCAAGAGCCGGGCGCTGGGGAACTTGCCCATTGGGCGCTGGGAGATCTGTCAGCGGACATCGCGCGCTGGTGGAGGTCGCCGTCGCAGGCGGTGTTGATTGCACGGTCTTCGATGTCCCGACCGACCTATCCTTTACAGGGATCCTTGCGTTTGGGCTAGTCCGCAACGAGTCAAGGGTTATGGCACCAATCACGATGACAGCGATGGCAAGAACACCAAGAACCTTGATAAGTCTGACTCGCCTCTGCTGTCGCCCTCTTCGCTTTTTGGCACGCGAATGCTGCGCCATCCCACCTCCCCTAGTGGCACTCCTCGTCGATGCCCGGCCTAACCACTCCGAGCAATGCCGACCAGGTCACCGAATTTTACCCAGCCTAGCTCGTAGCAACCATCGCTCACCCTCGCAACGGCATCGAGGGATGCTACCCCGTGTCGTAGCCACTGACTCAATCCATAGGAAGCTGAATCCCCTACATGAAGGACGAATGCCCCGCTGATCGGGATTGGCCGGTCCCGCAAGACTGCTCCGATCGAGCGGCGTGAGCGCTCTACGAGCATAGGTTGCTCAAGATACCCCTGCCAACCATCAACATCCTCTTCCATCAAATGTGCGAGCTGCACCTCTTGTTCGACACCAACACCGATCACCCTCGCACCAATCCGGTGAGCCATTGTTGTCAAGTTTCTGACGATTGCGCGACCTGCACTCGAGGTCACCATCCCACCAACCAAGCGGCGATCCAGCTTGACCCACTCGGGCTCGAGCGCTACGAGAAGCGAGAGTCCACCGTAACCAACGCCTGCATTGTCGAGCGCAATTTCGGCACCAAGCTGTCGAAGCGGGCGAAGAGAATCAGCCAGTCCCTCTGGATCCCGGATAATACTCTCTTCAGAAATCTCGATGATCAGTCGGTCACTCCAAGGTGCCATGAGATCCTGCACCGCCGCAGTACCAACGATCGACGGAGATATGTTGACACTCAATCTCGCCTCTGTCTCTTCGGCACCAAACCGCTGAAGAAGCCGGCTAAGCGTGCAGAGCTCCAAGGTGACATCCAGCCCAAGGGCACCAGCACGGGCAAAAAGCTCCTTCGAGCCGACCCGCGGACTACGGGTCAGCCCCTCAATGGCCAGCAGGTGCGCCGAGTGACAGGAGTTCACTGGCTCAAGAACGGTCGTCAGCTCCTCAGGTGCTGCCAACGTTCGACGAACCTCGGCCTCCCAGTCCCACTCACCAGTGCGGGCAATAGCTATCTGCTTGACCATCACGACGCCTCCACACCCTGTCGCTGCTGATCGCCGCTAAGCAGGCGTTCAAGCCGCACAACACCGAGGACACGCCTTGTATGGTCGGTCACCACAAGGGGATCAAAGCGTGTCTCCACGCCCCTCGCCAAACCCCTTCGCAGACACTCCCGCAGGGATGAGCCGCAAGCAACCTCCGTTACATTTCGAACGTGCTCGACTCCATCTGTTCCTCTCGACCAGAGGAACAGCGGGCGACCATAGTGATCGACACCGATACCAAACGGCTGATCAGGAAAACTCGTACTGCCGAGCGCAGTCGCAACTGATTCAGTGACCTCGGCGAGTTCTCGTCCGAGGGTGACGTTGCGCTCCTTGCGGCTCGAGTGCGACAGCTTCGCTGTGTTCACCCTTGGGAGTCCTGACCCTGGTCGAGCAATCCAGTAACCCTGGCCAAGATCGATCCCCAGTCGGGAGGTTTCGTCGAACTCAGCCCGAGTTTCGATCCCCTCAGCGACAACCTTAATGCCCCTTGATCGTGCCGCAGCGACAAGAGTCGAGACGACGGCGGCCTTGGTTTCGGAGTGGTCGATATCCTCAATCAAGAATCGATCGATTTTGATCATGTCGGGCTCAAGCTCATACATCAGCTCAAGACCTCCATACCCCGCACCCGCATCGTCAAGAGCGATGCGAGCTCCGAGCGAACGATAGATCGCCAATTGTCGGCGGAGTTGCTTGGTCTCTGAGACTGGAACATGTTCGGTAAGTTCGATAACGACTCGATGCAACGGGGCGCTGATGAGCGTGCGATGAATCTCCTGCATACCTAGATAGATGGGCGAGACATTGACGTGGAGCACAAATCCACGGGGCAAGAAACGCAATACCGCTAGCCCACGCTCGAGCGCAATGGCCTCTAATTCAGCGCCAAGGCCAAGCTCTGACGCCTCAATGAATAACCGTTCGGTAGAGATCTCTCCAGCAAAACGGGCAAGCGCCTCATAGCCAACGACACCACCATCGTCGAGAGAGACGATCGGTTGGGTGACAATCGCTAGCGTTGTCGGATCAGCAAGCGTTGACGTAATCACCTGGGCGGAGGGTATTTCAGCGAGATCGCTGACATCGTTGCCTTGCCCCTCTAGCTCCTTCTCCATAACCCACACCTCATCCCATCCGTCATGCTGACCGCTTTTAGCCATTTCGGCAGAAAACACAGGGCCTTTAACAATCGACAAGGCCGCCCAATGGTGCTGCGGACCAACTCCCACGCCGGGCTACCTAGAAACGGGAGACCCCACGGGCCGTATCGACCATTGCGGTCACTAGGATCTAGCTATCGCGGGCGCTTAGCTCAGTTGGTTAGAGCGCAGCCTTCACACGGCTGAGGTCGGAGGTTCGAGTCCTCTAGCGCCCACCAAAATTCCCTTACGGCGACGAATAACTGGTCCTCGTCTGCCAATCCCTACCGACACCAAAGCAGATAGGCATGTTCGGAGACCTCTAGCGCCATGACAGTGGGCCTCAAGGCCGTGACTGTGCGACCGAAACCGTTATAGAGGTAGCGAGCCATCATCGCACGATCCCGAACAGGACAAAGGGGCGATCCAACACTCCTCGCGTCTGTCGCCAGACGTCTCGGCACCTGGCGGCGTTCGGCGGTGGCCCTAGCCATCAGAGCCCTCGAAGGGAGATCCACTGCCATGGAACTACTGGTGCACATCCGTCTGGCCATGGATACTTGATAACGACAAACTCTGGCCAGGCCACAGAACTGTAACCTCGCCTGGACAACAATCGTATCGGCTCACATGGTGCGTCAGGTCACTCGATCCAACACTCCAGCGACGTTCTGGACAGAGATGCCGATGCCGCCAGCGATAGTGGATACCAGGTCCATGACACTGACGGCAGACGGCAAAACCGTTGGTCTCTCAGTCGCTGATCATCTCAGACTCTTGATCCTCAGATGGACGCTTGTTACCGATCGCAAACCCCGTCGCTGCCCCAAGAAGACTGACGGCGATGGCTACCACCATGGCGACATGAAGCCCCGACAGAAACGCAGCGTGTGATCCGTTGGTAATCGCCAGTTGCAAGCTAGACGGAATGTGGGCGATACGAGGCACCGCACCTTCGGCGACGAGCGGCTTGGCAGCCAGCAACTTCGGCGCCAGCGCACCCGGGACACCTGCGTGGGTCAACTTTCCAACCAGTGTCGAGCCAACCCGATCAAGCAGGACCGAACCAAGGACGGAGGTCCCAATCACCCCACCAATCTGGAGCGCCGTTGACTGGACCCCACCGGCGACACCTGCATCCTGCGATGGGGCGTTGCCAACGATCGCGTCAGAGGTCGCCGTCAATACAAACCCGACACCGAGACCGAGGATAACGAACGGGATCGCCAACAGAAGATAGCTCGACGAGACCTCAAGACTCGTTAACACCCAGAGCCCACCTGCCGACAGCAACATGCCAATCGTGACCGGGAATCTTGGACCAAAATGATGGTTAAGCACCGCCCCAAGAGGCGCTGAGATAACGAACATCGCGGTAAGCGGTAGCAACCGTACTCCTGCCTCGATTGGCGTGTAGCCATGAACCTCTTGCAGATACAACGAGACGAAGAAGATGACACCATAAAAGGCGAAGAAGTTCAAGATGACGCTGATGGTCGACATCGAGAGCGCACGGCTCGCAAAGATCCGAAGTGGAACCAATGGGTTGGTAACTTTACCCTCCGCGAAGGTAAAGAGCCCGGCGGCGACGATGGCCCCGCCAAAGCAGGCAAGCGTCTTTGGATCAGCCCATCCCCAAGTCTGGGTCTTGATGAGCCCAAAAACCAGCAGGAACAACGAGGCGGCCAAGGTGACGATGCCCGGATAGTCCGGGGACTCGACGTCGGTCTCTCTGCTTTCATGCAGTACGAGGACGCTAATAATGATGCCAATGATCGCGACCGGGACATTCAAATAGAAGACAGATTGCCACGAGACATCCTGCACGAGCAGGCCACCGACGATTGGACCTCCTGCAATGGCGATAGCCGAGGTGGCACCCCACACCCCAATCGCTGTATTCAACTTCTCCAGTGGAAAAGTCTTGCGCAGGATTGCCAAGGTATTTGGCATGATCAACGCACCGAAGGCACCCTGGAAGGCGCGGAACGTAATCACCAGACCGATCGAACCCGAAAGGCCAACACCGGCGCTGGCGAAAGCAAACCCCGCCATGCCGATCAGATAAATTCTCCGACGACCGAGGCGGTCGCCGAGCTTCCCAGCAGGAATAAGCAAGACAGCGGTGACGAGTAGGTAACCATTGGTCACCCACTGCAGATCCGCTAAGTTCGCGTGCAGACCACGCGCGATGAATGGGTTTGCGATCGAGACGACCGTGGCATCGAGACCGACCATGATAACGCCAAAGGCGACCGCCACCAACGAAAACCACGGATTACCTCGCAGTCGCCGCTTCTCAGGACCCTTTTGTACTGCTTCCATTACAACTCTTCTTTCCTACTCACTGTTCGCACGTATGGAACATCGTTTTGCTAACACTGCCACCGCGGAAGTACGCCAACCATCCTTGACTAGATCCGCACTTTTGTCAGTCACTGCCATTTCTAACCACTACCCTACCCGATTTGTTCCCAAAGGTCGCCCTGTTTCAGTCCTACTGACGAGATACGGGCAGCACGATGCTGAATAACCGTCGCAAGCTGGCCAAACGCTGTCATCCATTCGGTTGACAGACTCGCTACCAGGCAAACAATCAAGGCAATACACTGACGTATCATGTCACGCAACCCAAAGCAATCACCGCTCCAACCTGAGAGTATGGCTGCGGTTCGAGCCCGTCGAGTCCATTCAGTGAAGTGGCAGCGCTATCCCCTCGACGTTGTGCCAGCCTGGGTCGCCGACATGGACTTTCCACCACCAGCACAAGCCCTTGAATCGGGTATCGAACTGCTCCGCAACGGCGATACCGGCTACCCATCTTCAGATCTCGGTTCCAGCTATGAAGCGGCATATCAGATGTGGTGCAAGGAGAGCTTTGGGACACAACCGCACCCACTGAGGACCGTCGCCGATGTCGTCGCCGCCCTACGCATCGTGGTGATGGCTGTGACCGATCCAGGGGCGGGAGTCATCGTTTTGACGCCGAGCTACCCACCCTTCTTCAGTGTGGTCAAGGATGCACAACGGGAACTCATGGAGGTCCCAATGTCCAAGGTTGACCAACAGTATCGCATCGACCTCGAACGACTCTCCACGACTGCCGCTGACCCACGGGCACAGGCGATGATTTTGTGCAACCCACAGAATCCGACTGGACGCATCTTTACAAGATCTGAGCTTGCTGCCATCGCTACTATCGCCGACCGAGAGCACCTCACCGTCATCGCCGATGAGATCCACCAGGATCTCCTGAGTCACGGTAGCACCCACATCCCCTTTGCATCACTCGAGAATGAGAGCGCCTCCCGCGCGATCGTGCTCTCATCGCCGTCCAAATCCTTCAACATCGCCGGGCTGAAGGTTGCACACATCGAGCTACCAAGTGACCGAGCACAAAGGGCCCGACTCAAAGCGAGTCCCCTCCTCGCACTCTCTCAGGCGACTCCTATCGGCCTCGCCGTTGGAGCCGAGGCATACGAGACCCAGCGCAGCTGGTTAGATGAGGTCCGCCACGTCATCGATGACAACTTTACCGTGATGGAAAAGAGCTACGCCAACCATGAACTTGTATCCTTCACCCATCGCGAGGGTACTTATCTGCTCTGGGGAGAACTCCATCGATTACCAGAGAACCAATCGGCCTACGAGTTCCTCCTTGATCGTGGGCGACTTGGAGTCGGCGCAGGAGAGGACTACTTGCCAGGCGCCCCTCAGTTCTTCCGCCTCAACCTCGCCGCCTGGCCATCAACTATCACCGCCATCATCGAAAGGATCAACGATGCGCTCGGTACCCTCTAGATCGTCAAAGTCCACACTCGTCCAGGCACAGAGGACACTCGTCCATGCCGAAGATATCCCCCATCTTGCCCGTTTCTTCTCCGCGCTCGCCGATCCGACGCGACTCAAGCTCCTCGTTGCCATCTATTCAGCTGGTCGCCTCGGAGCGACAGAGTGTGTGAAGGCATCGGGGCTCTCGCAGGGACGGACATCGGTGCACTTGAGCTGCCTCACCGCTTGTGGGTTGATAGCTCAAGAACGCGTCGGGCGTCGCAAGTACTACCGAATTGCGAATCCAACCGTCCCGGAGATCCTCCAGCTGTCGAATGCCGTAGTCGATGACAATATCACGGCCATCCAAGGATGCCGAGCCGCTCAACCAACCGCCTCCTGACACCGTGTCGTTGTGGGGCGCATTGACGGTTTCTCCACGATCGTCCCTGCATCGCGTAGCAGTCTCCTCGATCACCCTTGGACAGCGCTTTGCCTAGAGGGACCGACGGCAGTTGTTCTTTGATGACCCTCTCGCCACCACAACGTCAAGATGCAAGGGGATCCGCACGGATCTCGGCACAGGGTTTTGTGGCTAGAAATCCTCACAACAAGCTGATCCGGTCCTTGGTTCAGGGGCACAGAACAGTCTCCCAACGCTGGGTTGGTCGTCTGCATCCTGAGTGCCACCACCCAACGTCCCCACGCCCCGGGGGCCCACTTGGGTAGCAAGCAACAAAGGCTCATCTCAGACGTACCGTGGACTCTGGCCAATGCATTCTAGCCCAAGGGTACCACTCCGGATACCTCACCATCGACCGCCAGAGATCGGGTCGTGAACCACTGAATCCCCAATCCGATCACGGCTTCTGGCTCTCCCAACCCCTGCTATCAGTCGGGATTCAGCACCGCTTTCCCTGGACCGGCACGACGCACTGCCTACGCAGGAGCATCCCCACGCGAGAACAGACCTCCCCGGTTGATGAGTACGAGGGATGTAACCAACTCATCGACAAAGTCACCGCCTTCGACTGACCACCGATCAAGCACCGTCTCCGCCACCATGAAGAGGGTGTTCGCGATGAGCGCTACCCGCGGATTCGTCGCCTCTGTCCCAAGCCGTTCAGCGATGATCGGGCGCAGTCGAACCGCCGACTCCCATCCATCGATCAGCCAACGAGCGCGTAATGAGGGCGTGGTAGCGAGCAAGCGTAGTAATTGCCGGTCACGCTCGACGTTACCATCGGCCTCGGATGAACGAAAGACCACCTGCACCGACTCAAGGAGCTCTTCCTCCTTTGGCCGGACCGCAAGCGAACCCAACAATTTATCCACCTTCAACCAAAGAAAACTCATCACCACCTCATCCTTGGTGGCAAAGTAACGAAAGAAGGTCCGCGGTGAGATTCCGGCAGCTTGGGCGATCTCCTCCACCGTGGTCTGGTCGAAACCTTTCAGAACAAAGAGTTCGGCCGCCGCCTCCGTCAACATCATGCGCGTGCGTTCCTTGCGCTCCTCAATCGTCATAGGGGAACTCTATTCCTACCTACCGCACAGGCAGGCCATTGGCGAATCCTCCCCCACCACGGCAGGTCGCTCAACCCCGATCAACCGGTACTGGTGACCCTACCAGCTCCGCTGTCGCCCGCACCATAGAGGGACTGAGGCCCAAGACCGGGAGGCACCAAGATCCCATCCCGCTAGGCTGGCCAGGGTATGGCCGCTCCACTCTCTAAACGCGAACGCCAGATAGGTTTTGGCATCGTAGCACTCACTGCGATCGCTTACATCGCCATCTGGACTCCTGTGATCATCGGCAAAGTGAAGCCAGCCAAGAACCCATCCTTTCTCGACAACCCAGCCGTTGCCATTACGGAAGGGCTTGCACTCATGGCCATTACCGCCTTCATGATCTACCGAAATCAACGCCGGTTCGCCGGGGTAGGGGCCATCATTGTTGCGTTAGGAGCTGGCTGGGGTAGCCTCGTCCTCCTCGCTTTCCCACTCATGGCTTGGGGAGTCTTTGCTGGCTTTAAAGTCGACCGAGCCCAGGTGGAACTGCGGCGCCAAGCGCGCCAGGCAAAAAAAGCAGGGCTAGCACCCCCCAATGCCGCTGGCTCAAAAACAACCACCATGGCACCAAGACCGCGACCAAGCGCCTCGAAGCGCTACACCCCACCAAAGCCGCCCTCCAAGCGTGAGGCAAGGCGTAGGCGTAACAGCCGCCCGTAAGGCAACGTAAACTGGCAACTCACATGATGGGGATACAACGGTGCTCGAATCTGCGCTAAACGACAAGACGATCTTTCTGACCGGTTCAACCGGCTTTTTGGGGACGGCGCTCGTTGAGACCGTACTGCGGGCACTACCATCGACCAAGCTCGTGCTCCTCATACGGCCGGGGAGAAGTATCACCGCTCAGGCTCGCGCAGAGAAGGACCTGTTCCGCAACAACTGTTTCGATCGTCTACGTCAAGAGTGGGGCGCTGAGCGTTTCGATGAGGAGGTTCACCGCCGCGTCCAGATCGCCGCGGGTGACGTCGGTAGAGACGGGCTCGGCCTCGACGAAGATGACCAACAACTCCTCGCCGGTAGCGACATCGTCGTCCACTCGGCGGCGACGGTCAGCTTCGATGCAATGTTCGACCAAGCGGTGGAGATCAACCTGCTCGGCCCCACGCGAGTCATGCATGCCTATCAAGCAGCGCGAGCAGACCTCTCCGACCCAGGACACTTCGTCTCCGTCTCTACCGCCTACGTGGCAGGCTCACGCAAGGGAGACGCACCGGAACTTTCTCTGCGGGAACAACCACATTATCCTGAGATCCCATGGCGCCTCGAGGTCGATGCAGCCCGTGCACAACGGACCGCCACTGAGGCCTCAAGTCGTGAGCCAGATACCCTTGCTTCGCTACGAACGATCGCTATGGCCGAACTCGGATCGGCAGGGGTCGCTCTGCTATCAGAAAAAATCGAACGTCTCCGCGCCGACTGGGTCAAGGACGAGATGGTTGCCAAGGGCCGAGCACGAGCGCAGAGTCTCGGCTGGCCCGATGCGTACGCGATGACCAAGGCACTCGGGGAACGACTGCTGGAATCGGAGCGCGGCAACGTCCCGCTCTCCATCGTGCGACCCTCCATCATCGAGTCTGCACTCCGTGACCCCTATCCGGGTTGGATTCGCGGCTTTCGCATGGCTGAGCCGATCATCATCTCCTTTGCCCGAGGACTCCTGAAGGACTTTCCGGGTGTCCCCGAGGGGGTCGTCGATGTGATACCAGTGGACCTCGTCGTAGGAGCCATCCTTGCCGCTGCGGCAACCCCTCCTCAATCCACCAAGTACTACCATGCCGCTTCAGGATCGCTCAATCCTCTCAAATATCGCCAGCTTGTTGCGTTGATTCGACGTTACTTCAGTGACCATCCTCTCTATGATGAGATCGGTCAGGCGATCGCGGTTCCGGAATGGACCTATCCTGCCCGCGGTCAAGTGGAATCAACGTTAAGACGTTCACAGCGCATCGTCGACACCTCGACAAAAATCATCGCCAAGCTCCCGCTCCGTTCCAACTTTGTCGACTACCAAGATCAACTCGCGGAGACCCAGCAAGGCCTAGAGCGCGCTGGCTCCTACGTGGAACTCTATGGTGCCTACGCCGAATGCGAGGCCATCTATCTCGCCGATAACCTGATGGAACTCGCGACGCGCATCGGCGATGACGAACATGACAAGATCGCACTCGATCCTCATCTGATCAACTGGGAATCCTTCGTGCTCGGAACTCACCTTCCTTCGGTAGTCGAACACGCCCGGGCACGTACTCGACCCAAGAGTAGCGCCCCCAAACGCACCTCCAGAGAGGATCGACTCCGTGCATCCTTGCTCACTGGCCACCGCTTGGCAGCCTTCGACCTTGAGAACACGATTCTGGCCGCCAACGTCGTCGACTCCTTCTCCTGGTTGGCAACGGCAAGTGTCGATGGTGGTCACAAGCTCGCCATCGCGGCGAGTCTGTTAGCTGAGGCTCCCCAACTCCTCAAGCTCGATAATCACGATCGATCCGACTTCCTCCGCTACTTCTATCGCCGCTATCGCGGTGCCGAACTCGAAGAGCTCGAGCGCAGAGCACCGGAGTTCCTTACCGGTTATCTACTGCGCAAGTCCTTCCCACTCGGGCTCGCCCGTGTGCGTGCCCACCGGCGAGCGGGCCACTTCACCCTCTGTATTACCGGCGCACTCTCCTTTGCGGTCGCTCCGATGGCACCGCTCTTTGACCAGATGCTCTCACTAGAGATGACCACCGATGCGGATGGACGCCTCACGGGCGAGGTTCCAGGTGCTCTTCCCATTGGAGAGGCAAGAGGTGACGTACTCAGAAAGGTCGCCAAGGCAAACGGTTATGCCATTGAGGAGACCGTCGCCTACGCCGACTCGACCAGCGATCTTCCCATGCTCGAAGCGGCAGGTGCCGCGGTGGCGGTCAACCCCGACACCAAACTACGCCAACTCGCACGACGCCGTGGTTGGTTGATCGAGGAGTGGTCACGCTCCAAAGGATATGGCAACCTCTTTTTGCCGATCGGACGAACGTTATGAAAGCCTTAGTGATCAACCGTTCGCCAGCAAGATTCCTGACTGCACGTATTCTCAAAGATCGATTAACCGACAAGGCCATCGAATCTGGTCCCCTGAGCCTGAAAGACATCGACCCCCCGAAGGCCCCGACCAACGAATGGGTTCGGGTCCGACCACTGTTGTCGGGTATCTGTGGATCCGACATCGCCACCGTCTTCTTCCAGTCATCGCGCTACTTTGAGGCGTTGACGTCGTTACCCTTCACGCCAGGTCATGAGATCGTTGGCGAACGGCTCGATCGCCCCGACGAGCGTGTCGTCGTAGAGCCGGCCCTCACCTGTGCCATCAGGGGACTCGCTCCGTGCCGGTTCTGTGCCATCGGACAGACCCAACTCTGTGAATCTACAACGATTGGCGATCTCAAAGAGGGGATACAACTCGGCTACTGCGCATCAACCGGAGGAGGGTGGTCCAACGAATTCATCGCCCACGAGCGCGCGCTCCACACCATACCCGAGGACCTCTCCCTCGAGGATGCCGTCATGGTCGAGCCCCTCGCCTGTGCCATCCACGTCAGCCTCCGGCCGACCCATCGCCAGGGTCACCTCGCGATCATCGGGGCGGGCACGGTAGGACTGTCCACATTGGCCGCTTCGACCACGCTCGGTGACTACGACTCCATCACGGTTGTCGCGAAGCATCCTCTTCAGCGAGAACTCGCCAAGCGACTAGGGGCGACCTCGGTGCTCTATCCAGAAGAGCTCCTTGGTGCGGCTCGTCGACTGCACGCCAGTCAGCGAGTCAGTCACTACGTCAGCAACGGTTTCGACACCATCATCGACGCCGTTGGATCCAGCTCGAGCATCGAGTCCGCAATCGCAGCGGTTCGCCCAGGTGGCGAAGTGATCGTCGCCGGCATGCCTCCACGTCAATCGCTAGATCTTGCCCCACTCTGGCATCGCGAAGTCCAGCTCAAGGGAGCCTACGCCTATGGCGAAGAGGATCTTGACGCTGCCGTCGCCCAACGCATCGGCCTCACCATTCCAGCTGGCCAGCGACCCCGCACCTTCGCGATCGCTCTCCATCTTGCTGGCCACCTCCAACTCGGCCGGCTGGTAACCCACCGCTATCGCCTCGGCGAATACGTTCCCGCACTACGCAAGGCCTATCATGGCGGCCGCGAGGATGCGATTAAAGTTGTCTTCGATCTCACGAAAAGAAAGTCGGTACACGATGGCTAGACCTGGATTTGTTCTCGAGGTTGACCGCGCGACCCCTCCCACGCTCTTCTGGCACGGAGAATCCTTCCGGCTTGAACGCCTCCCACGGGGTTCACGCATTCTCTACCCTCCAGAGCCGCTGAGCGCTATTGGAGATGTGCGTTCGGCCATCGAGGAGGCGCTCGAACACCCCGTGGGTGACGCACAGCCCCTCTCGAGTCTTCTCAATCCAAATATGAGCCTGACGATCGCCTTCGATGATGTATCGTTGCCGTTGCCGCAGATGACGGCGCCAGATATTCGTTCTCTCGTCATCGAGGCGGTGCTCGAACGCGCTGCTGCAGCGGGTGTCACCGATGTGGTGCTCATCGCTGCCCTCGCACTCCATCGACGTATGACCGAGAGTGAGCTGCGCCATGCGCTGGGTAATCGCGTCTACAACGCACTTGCGCCTCGCGGACAACTCACCCAACACGATGCCGAGGACAAGGCAAACATGACGGTTGTCGGTGAGACCGACCGTGGTGAACTTGTCGAACTCAACCGCCGCGCGGTGGAGAGCGACCTCCTGGTCTATGTCAACATCAACCTCGTCTCCATGGACGGTGGCCACAAATCCGTAGCGACCGGGCTGGCAAGCTACGACTCCATCAAGTTTCATCACAACGTCAACACAATGGTGCACTCCCGATCCTTCATGGACCGTCACAACTCAGAGCTGCACTCCTCAAACTGGCGTATGGGTCACGTCATTAAAGACGCAGGAGTGAAGATCTTTCAGATCGAGACCACCCTCAATACCGCGACATTCCCCGAGAGTTTTCGCTTCCTCTCCAAACGAGAGTGGGAATGGAACCTTCGCGACCGGGCCAGTTTTATCGCCGCCAGCGAGGCGCTCAAGAAGACTCCACCCCACCTAGCGCGCCAGATCTTTCAGTCCGTACGCTCTCCCTACGGGGTAACCGGCATCACCGCCGGCGAGGTAGAGGCGGTCCATGAGCGTACGCTTGAACGTGTCTACCAGCAACAGCTGGTACGCGTTGATGGTCAATCCGACATCCTCACCCTCGGCCTCCCCTTCATCGGCCCCTACAACGTGAATTCCATCATGAATCCGATCCTGGTCTACTGCCTTGGCCTCGGGTACTTCTTCAATATGTACCGCAACAAGCCGTTGGTGCGCAAGGGCGGTGTCGTGATCCTCTCACACCCCAACCGCCCAGAGTTCGATCCGGCGTTCCATCCAAGCTACGTCGACTTCTTCGACCAAGTCCTCACAGAGACGACGGACCCGCTCGTGATCGAATCGAAGTACGAGGAGTCTTTTGCTCGCGATCCGTGGTACATCCACCTCTACCGAACCGGCAACGCCTACCATGGCGTCCACCCCTTCTACATGTGGTATTGGGGAGCCCATGCCCTCGACCACCTCGGTGGTGTCATCATCCTCGGTGGCGATCCAAAGACAACACGTCGGTTAGGCTTTCAGTCTGCCTCCACGATGGCTGATGCGTTGGAGATGGCCCGTTCGATCGTTGGGCCAGACCCCAGCATCATGCACCTGCATTCCCCACCGTTGGTGATGGCTGATGTCTACTAAACAACCCTCCCCTCACTCACCTGCTCGATTCGTACTGCGCCGTCCGACGCCACCGGGATCGATGATCCCACCGCGAACCCATGCCACCGGTACCAACTACGACACAAGCTTCTCCCGCAAAGAATCCGTGCGGCGGGTACGTGCATTCCTCCTCGATTCGGCTATCGCACCACTCACCCGTCGAGTTACTCGACCCACCGTCATCAACACCTCTGTCCTCGACACACTCGAGCGGCCGATCATCTTCGTCGCAAATCACCAGAGTCATCTCGACACTCCATTGATTCTCGCCGTTCTGCCGCCAAAGCTTCGGCATCATACGGTCGTTGGAGCAGGAGCCGACTTCTTCTTCGACCGAAGGACCAAAGGCTTCTTCTCCTCAACATTGCTCGGGGCGATCCCAATCGATCGCGTACGCCCTTCACGTGCCTCGGCAGAGTTAGCGACCCAGCTACTAGAGGAGGAATGGAATCTCGTACTCTTTCCAGAAGGTGGTAGAACCCCTGATGGCCTCGCCCAAGAGCTCAAGTCCGGTGCCGCCCAGATGGCGATCAAAACCGGCCGGCCGGTCGTGCCAATCTTCATCGATGGCACGTATGAGATCTACGGGAAAGCCTCTGATCGCATTCACCCTGGCTCAACGACCGTCATCATCGGCGAACCCCTCGTTCCACGTGAGGGAGAACGCGTCTCCGCTCTCAATGATCGCATCACCCAGGCCCTCGGCGTACTGGGCCGCGAAGCAGCAACGGATTTCTTCACCGCGCGCCAACCCGGCCGAGCACTCTCCTTCCCCGCCCCCTCGCGGAGCTGGGTGGAGGCCTGGGAAACGAGCGAGCACCGCCACCAGCATGAGGAACCGCGCAAGTGGCCAAAGATGTTTGGTTCGCGACACTCAAGCAAATAGCCACTCATCGAACAGTTCAGGGTTCCGGCCTCTCGATCTCGAGTATCGTACCGCCCCATCGCCAAACCCTACGACGTTACGATCGTCACCCCTTATTCGAGACCAAAGAATGCATCCCTTAGGGCCGCATCATCGGAGAAGGAGTCTTTGGTACCCGAGAAGCGAATCCTTCCTCCCTCAAGGACGGAGACTGCATCAGCGATCTCCAAGAATGAGACATTTTGCTCTGCTACTAAGAGGGTGGTGCTCCCACGCAACTCTGCTAGTCGGTCCACGACCTCTGACACATAACGCGGAGAGAGACCGGCGGAGGGCTCATCCAGCAAGAGCACCTTTGGCTGGGAGACGAGCGCTCTGGCAATGGCGACGAGTTTACGCTGACCACCTGAGAGCCCACCGGCAAGTGCGCGCCGACGTCCCCGTAACTCGGCAAACCTACTGTAGGCGAATTCGATGGCCTCTTTTCTCTTGCTGGGAGGAACCACCAATGCGCTCAATCGTAGGTTGTCCTCCACGGTGAGGTCTGGAAAGATGCCAACCTCGCTGGTGAAACCAAGGCCAATCTTCGTGCGTTGGGGTGCAGACAATCTTGTGATATCGTTACCATCGACATGGACACTGCCCGCCCAACAGGGTAACAGACCAACGAGAACCTTGAGAAGCGTTGACTTACCCGCCCCGTTCGCACCAAGGAGAACGTGCACCTCGTTCTCTTGAACGCTGAGATCGAGACCCCACAAAATCTGCACGCTTCCGTAGCCCGACTCGACACCTTCAGCTCGTAGCACTGTCGTTCCTTCCAAGGAAGACCTCTTGAACTCGATTATCTGCGAGTGCATCGCGCAGCGAACCCTGAAAGATCACTTGACCTGCCGTAAGCACATAGACGCCATCAACCACCTGTTCAAGAAAGCCCATCAGATGTTCAACCACCACCAACGAGATGCCTTCGTCGACGAGGTTCCTGAGCATCGCAGCCACATCCTGAAGTTCGTTGGGGGTCAAACCAGCGGCGAGTTCATCGATAAACAAGAGACGCGGCGACATCACCAGCGCTCGTGCCAAGTCCAGACGTTTCTGTTGTGCCGCCGTTAGGTCGCTCGCTGAGGCTCGTGACTCGCGCAGTAAATTCGTCGTCTCGAGTACTTCATCGACACCTCTCGGGTGATGGGCGTGATGCGCAGCCACCTCCACATTCTCGCGCACCGTCAAACTGGCGAATGGCTTCGAGATCTGAAAGGTACGGTTGATGCCCGCGCGAGCGATGACATCAGCCCGTTTTCCTGTAAGGTTCGCACCTGCGAAGTGTATCGACCCTGCCGCTGGTGGGTACAGTCCGCAGACGGTATTGACCAATGTCGTCTTGCCAGAGCCATTCGGTCCAACCAGTCCGATCGCCTGCGAAGCTCCCACCTCGATCGAGACGCCGTCGAGCGCGCGAAACTTTCCAAACCGAGTCACGAGGTCCGCAACCTGGAGCAAGGGGGAGCTCGGCGTCACCGTATCGACCATCAGCGGGAACTCCTCATAAACGGTCGGTGTTCGTGTAAGTATCGCGCGATGCCGGCGAGACCCCGTGGAGCAAACAACACCAAGAGCACGATCACGAGACCATAGATCAATTGGAAGTACTGCGGGTTGGAGACACCCACCACGTTATACACCGCATACAGCACCGCCGCACCCAGCGTCGGTCCCCAAATCGTACCGATGCCCCCGAACAACGCGAAGACGATGGCAAAAACCGATACCGTCACATCAAAGACGTCCTGCGGGTAAAACACACTGATGGCCCAACCGTAGATCGCGCCTCCGATCCCAGCGATCGCGGCAGCGATCAGCCACGCGTAGAACCGATCGCGTGCGACATTGATACCCGCCATTGAGGCCGAGTAAGGATCGTCGCGTATCGCCTTGAGGGTCATCCCATACCGCGAGTTTTTGATCAACACCACTGCGAGGATCGAGACTGCCGCGAGACCAACAGCCATACCAAATGACCATCCAGAGGAGTAGACCGCTGCTAAATTCAATCCGTACGGTCCATTGGTTATTTTCGTAAGCGATGGATTGGCGACGATTGCATAGAGCGCCTCCCCCACGGCGAGTGTCGTCAAGGCAAAATAGGCACCTTTGAGCCGGAACAGGGGCAACATCACTGCCCCGACGACAACCCCACCAACACCGCCAAAGAGGGCCGCCACCGGCCCAGAGAGACCAAGGTGCACGATCCCATAACCGGCAACATAGGCCCCTATCCCAAAGAACCCGAAGTATCCAAAGGGAAGATAGCCGGTAAAGCCATAGATGATGTTGATCCCTTGAGCCAGAGCGATGTAGATCGCCATATCGACCAAGAGTAACTCATTGGAGTAGACGTGGACCGCGACGAGAAAGGCCAGCACCGGGATCGCGACTGCCATGCCAGGCGAAAGAAACCGGCGCCACCTTGGCCCCTGCTTCCCTTCTCCCACCATCGGCACCTGGCGTGCGCTAAGCGACACGTTGCCTCCTTCCAAGTAGACCCTGTGGCCGAAGGAGCATGGTAAGGATAACTAATGCATACGGCACCAAGTTCGACCAACTCGGCGCATAAACCTGTGCTAATTGGGTCACGACACCAAAGATCAGTGCCGCGATCACCGTACCAACCGGGTTACCCAGCGAACCAAAGACGATAATCGCAAAGGCCGTGATCGTCAAGGCCACCCCATCCGTGGGGGCGATACCTCCAAAGATGAATATTCCCATCGTTCCGGCGGCGGCAGCCAGACCAAAGCCGACACCAAAGAACAGACCTGACACCAGCCTCGACTCGATCCCCGCCGTCGCCGCCTCGCTCGTAGACGACATCACTGCACGCACCCGCAGGCCAAAAGGGGTACGGTAAAGGAGCCAAAGAAACACTGCGAGAATCGGAATGCTCACGAGCGCGGCAACCCACCATATCCCAGGATACGACTCGCCAAGCAGATGCAGCGATGAGACTGGAAGGGCGCTCGTAGGCAGCGAGTGTTCATTTGGACCGAAGATGAGCGATGCAGCTGCCTCAATAACCTGGGACAACCCGAAGAAGAGAATAAGGGAGAGGGTTTCGGGATCAGAGGACTTCGTCAATCGCGGCGTCAGATACCGATGGACTAAAAACCCTAGCGCGATCGCGAACGGCAGTACGACCACCGCCGCGACGATCGGGGACAGGTGGGCGGTCTCGTAGAGCTCCCAAGCCGCATAACCACCGAGTACCACGATATCGCCATGAGCGAGGTTGATAATGCGCTGTGCTCCAAAGACGACATTAAGGCCCATCGCAAACAGCGCGTAATAGATACCAAGGAGAATACCCCCGACAACAGCGAACTCAAAAAGCACGTCTGCTCCCGGAAGGCACCCCAAGGACTTGTAGACCCACCCAAGCGGGTGGGTCTAGAGACTCCGTTTCGATCATGGAGCAGGATAAACAGCGGTGGCTGTTGCCTGCGATGCCGGATAGACCGCGTGGAGGGTGACTCCTGCACTCGAGGGGAAAAGTTGGGCCAGCGGAAGCAGCTCACCGACCTGGGCACCCTCAGAATCGAGTACGAACTTGCCATCGACCGTGGTCATATTGCCAGAGAGTGCCTGAGCACCTGCTCGGATAGCAGACTGACTCAACGACTTCGCATTCCTCAATGCACCCTCTACCACCAAGCCAGTGTTATAGCCAAGTAGGGAGAGCGTGTTGAGCTGTCCTGGATAGGCCGCCGAAAACTGGGTCTTAAAGGCAGCGGAGTTCAACCCCTCTGTGACATTGGGGTAGTTGACGTAGAGATTGGTGCCGTAAGTGTAAGTGTACTTCAGGCCAGCCGTACCGACCTCACTCTTGAAGAGACTGAGGAGCTGACCCGGAAAAACCGTGAAGGTCATCTTGGGATGCAAGCCCGCTGACTCAACATTTTGCAAGAATGCGGTATCGTTGGGCTGGTAGCCCAACTCAAGGATCGCATCTGGATGTTTTGCCTCAACAGACTGGAGAATCGTGGTATAACTCGTGGTACTGGTAGGGACCCCCTCGTAGACCACTGGCGTGATACCCGCAGCCGTTAACTTGCTTTTGAGAGTGATCGCCTGCGATTGATCAAAGTCATTCGTCGCATACACAATGGCGACCTTCTTGATCTTCTTGGCGATAAGGAACTGTGCCAACGGATCTGGCCAGATATCAGACTCAGGCAGGTCGCAGAGGACAATGTACTTATTCGAAGGGCTGAAGAAGGGGATCCCCGTCCCTGACTGGTCAAACAAAACCACCTTGTGCGCCTCAGCGAGCGAGACAGCAGGTGCGGTGAGGACGGACCCAAAATCCGCTACCAAGATATTCACCTTGTCCTGGGTAATTAACTGATTGTAGAGGGTAGCCGCCGTCGAAGCCGAACTCAGATCATTGTAGGCCACCAGCTTGACAGGGATACGCTTCTTATAGGCACCGACATAGACCCCGCCCTTCTTATTCTCATGAGTGATCCAGAACTTGAGGCCATCGAGCTCAGGAAGCGACGAGGTCGCAAAGGATCCAGAGCCGGAATAGGCGGTGCCGATGGTGATATCAGCTGGTGCCTTCGACGTCGATGACGCAGTAGACGATGACGAAGAGCCACAAGCGGCTAAAACCATGCTCGCGGCAGCCGCTAACCCAACAAAAGAACGAATTTTCACAACTTCCCCCAAACCGTACTATGCACGAAATGTGCCGAACGCCACAATAGTAACGGGATTACGACAGGATCACCCCTGATTACCATTCATTTGCCCGGCTTCTCAGCTAAATCTCAGGATACAACCCTTCGACCTCCTTCAGCTCCATGGCGGACGTGGAATCAGACGGCGACTGAGCGCCGGTCATAGGCACATGTTGGCGTGGCTCAACGGTCATGACGCAGTCACCTGGACCCACGCACAGAAGCATCCTCGATCGGGCGAGACTCCTCGATTCCCAACAGCATATCGAACGTTGCCAGTGGCGGATCGCAACACGATCGACCTTGCCTTCAATGCTGTAGATATTGGGGTCATCCCCAGCACCGACGCTATGAGTGGCCGATAACGATCATGCTTCAATGCTAGGTGGGAGTTTCACCCCAAGAGATGGCAGATCGGTCATGGCAAGGATGTCTCAAGGTGGCTGTCAAGGGATCAACGGTGCGCACAGTTTGCTTGCGCGTAATCGCTCAATAACAATAAGATTGAGCAACTCTGCTCATCATTCGCACCGCTTCCGTGTTCCCGCAACCCTCTCGCGCCATCCACAACGGGCATGTAAGCCGGCTCGACACCGTCATCGCCACCTCACCGACGACGTAACAGTGGCCAGAGTCAACTCGACTCCATCAGACGCAACCCAGTTGGTGTCACGGAGTCCAGCGCAGGGGTGAGTTCAATCTCGAAGACCGCCATCGAGGCCGGAAACAACGAGCGAGAGAAGAGGACAGGATGATCGCCTTCGTCGAAGGTGATCCGTTCACATAAAAGGCCTGGCACCCCAGAGGCAACACCCAACAGATCGGCATCCGCATCGGCGATCGTGACGCCGGCAATCGTTTGAACGGCCCGCTTGAGTGGGCGCTTGAGAAGATGGGATGCACTCAACAACTCGTAGAAGGAGCGATGTTCAAGATCGGCGATAGAAAGTCCCTTACCAAGAAAGGACGGTACCCACACCGTTACCTTTGCAAAAGGTGAACCATCAGCAAGGTTGACCCTCGTCACCTCCAGCAGTTCACCACCACCAAGCACCTCCTCGAGGCGTCCGGTAGCGGTGATCACGCGAGACGCGACGATACGACGTCGAGGCACAACCCCAATCTCTTCGAGCTGATGCTCAATCGTTGCAAACTCTCCGAGGACCTGCCGAAGGGGTGCGCGGGTCACCACCCATCCCCTCCCCTGTTGGGACTCCACCAGCCCCTCTCCACGAAGGATCTCTAGCGCCTTACGCACCGTGATACGTGAAACGCCGAACCGAGAGCCGAGATCGGCTTCGGAGGGTAGGAGATCACCGGTGCGAAAATCGGCGGAGGAGATCTCCGCTCGAATCGCCTCGGCGACACTCGAATAACGGGGTACACGAACATGTCTTATACTTGTATCCTACTACGCCAATCCGCCTCACACCAAACCGTCCTCTCGGATCGATGTCGGTAGTGACTCAGAGGTCCTCACTGGGCCCCAGGCAATGCGCGCTCCGTAGCGCCTCTCCCGCTGGTGCGTCCCCTTCGACGTCCGCAGTGCAAGGGAAAGCGCCGACTTCAACACTCCGACATAGCATCACTTGGCGTCCGGATGAAGTGTTCAACGGGCAGTGCCAAAACGCCTGCGTGGTAGATCATGGTCGTCAATGCATCGTTGGCACTACATGGTTGACCCGCGTCAATAGCGACACCATCGCCATCCTGGAAGACTCCAATTACCCGATGCTTCTCAGTGTCGCGACGACCCGCGTTCCCCCACACCAGCGCGGGTATCGATGTATCGGATGTTGCACCTGTCTTAAACTTGTATTATACTTATGGCTACCGACGAAAGGACGACCATGACCACTGTAGATGCATCGACACCGGCTGCTAGTGTCACCAAACTCTATGACCGACTCGCTGAGACCACTCCTATCGGACGTCAACGCCTCGGCCGACCACTCACCTACGCCGAGAAGGTGCTGTTTGCGCACTTCCTCCATCCGGAGACCACTGACCTTCAACGGGGGGTCAGCTATGTCGAGCTCATGCCTGATCGCGTCGCCATGCAAGATGCCACTGCCCAGATGGCCTTACTCCAGTTCATGACCGCCGGTTTGCCCCAGGTTGCGGTACCTTCGACCGTCCATTGTGACCATCTCATCCAGGCCCAGTTCGGGGCCACAGCTGATCTTGAAACCGCTGAAGTGACCAATAAGGAGGTCTACGATTTTCTGCGTTCAGTCTCAGCCAAATACGGTCTCGGGTTCTGGGAACCAGGCTCAGGCATCATCCATCAGGTTGTGCTCGAACAGTACGCCTTCCCTGGTGCCATGATGATCGGAACCGATTCACACACTCCAAACGCCGGGGGACTCAGCATGGTCGCGATCGGTGTCGGCGGAGCCGACGCGGTCGATGTCATGGTCGGCATGCCCTTCAATGTCCGTCTGCCAAAGCTCATCGGTGTCCACCTGACCGGCAAACCCTCCGGCTGGACCTCTGCCAAGGACGTCATCCTCCGGGTCGCTGAGATCCTCACCGTCAAGGGCGGCACCGGTGCCATCTTGGAGTACTTTGGCGAGGGAGCCAGAGCGCTCTCCACGACCGGCAAAGCCACCATCTGTAACATGGGTGCGGAGATTGGAGCGACATGCTCGCTCTTCCCTGCCGATGACAACTCTGTCGCCTATCTTCGATCCACGGGACGAGAAGCCATTGCTGATCTGGTCGCCGCTCACTTGGGCGAACTCACTGACGACCCCGAGGTCGAACAGGATCCTCGTCCCTACTTCGATCAGTTGATCGAGATCGATCTCAATAGCCTCGAGCCCCAAATCGTTGGCCCCGGCACACCTGATCTCGGGCGAGCCGTGAGTGCCATCGGTGACGAGGCGCGGGAGAAGGGATGGCCAGAGCAGCTCTCCTATACCTTGGTTGGCTCCTGCACCAACTCCTCCTATGAGGACATCGCTCGGGCTGCGTCGATCGCTCGCTGGGCGAACGCGCGTGGCCTCACCGTCAAGAGCCCCCTCCTCGTAACCCCTGGTTCTGAGCGCGTACGTGCCACCGTAGAGCGTGACGGCCTTCTCGATGACCTACGCGCCATCGGAGCCACTGAATTGGCGAACGCGTGTGGTCCCTGCATCGGCCAGTGGAAACGTACAGATGCGGCCGCCGAGGGAGTCAACTCGATTCTTACCTCCTACAACCGCAACTTCCCCAAGCGTAACGACGGTAGCGCCAACACCCTGGCCTTCATCGCGTCGCCAGAGATCGTCGTGGCCTATGCACTCGTGGGGCACTTGGACTTCAACCCATTGACGGACCCGATCGAGGGTGAACTGATCCCACAACCAAGCGGCGAGATGCTCCCCTCACTTGGCTTTGCAAAGGAGCAGTCAGGTTTCCAAGCACCTCCGGTCGACACCAGCGACATCGTGGTCAAAGTCGACCCCTCCTCCGAACGTCTCCAACTCCTCACCCCCTTTGCCCCTTGGGATGGACACGACTTCCTGGCGATGCCTGTGCTCATGAAGGCCGTCGGCAAGTGCACCACTGACCATATCTCCGCAGCTGGACCTTGGCTTCGCTATCGAGGACACCTCGACAACATCTCCAACAACCTCTTCCTCGGCGTCAACAATGCCTTTGGTTCACAGGCAGGAAAGGGCTGGTGCAGCATTCATCATGCCGAGGAGTCGCTCCCAGAGATTGCGCGCCACTACAAGGCGGCAGGGATCGGCTGGGTGGCCATCGGCGACGAGAACTATGGTGAGGGTTCATCACGCGAACACGCCGCGATGGAGCCCCGTTTCCTTGGCGCAAAAGCCATCATCGCGCGATCGTTCGCTCGCATCGCTGAGACGAATCTCAAAAAACAGGGGTTACTCCCGCTCGTCTTCGCTGATAGCGGCACCTACGACCTCATCGAGAGGGATGACACGATTGACATCCTCGACCTTGCGTCCCTCGCCCCGAATCGTCCTGTTGAGGGGCGAATCCATCACGCCAACGGCGAAACGACTGACTTTACGATGACCCATACCCTCTCTCCAACCCACATCGAATGGTTCCGAGCAGGGAGCGCCCTCAATATCATTCGCGATCGGGCCCGCTAAGGGCATCAACAAAGCGCCCACTACGACCCCATGGCCACTCGGACGTGGGGTCGTCGCTCTCGTTTGATCAACAGGTGCGCTCAGATCAGCAAATCGGCACGTCTGCGAGAAGCTTACGCCCCGTGCTGACGGCTCCACAGCGCACCTTCGCTGGCATGGACTCGCTCCTCGTGCAGTGCCCAATGGTGATGCGAGAGTTCGTGGGCCTCTACTCCAATCCGCGCGAGCAGCCACTGTGCGAGCCCTGGGTTGCGGGCAAGGATTGGACCATGCAGGTAACTCCCAATGATGGACCCATGGACGATACCGTCATAGCCATCACCACCGTTGCCCACCCCTCGATAGACCCTACCTAGGGGCTGAGCATCACTATCGAGGATCGTTTGGCCACCATGATTCTCAAACCCGGTCATCAATGACTGGCCGATCGGCACAAAGGGAGTGAGGAGCACTTCACCAACCATACGTGCTGATCCTCGAACGCTCTCGACCGGCAAGAGACCAAGACCTGGCAGAGTCGTTCCCTCTGCCACAAAACTGCGGCCGAGCAACTGGTAACCAGCACAGATCGCCAGGATCGGACGATCGCGTTCGACAACTCGGTGTAACGGTGACCCTTCAGCGAGACGCCGTGCAGCGAGTGCCTGCGGGCCGTCCTCGCCACCGCCTAACAAGTAGAGGTCACCGTCGGCGGGAACGGGATCATTGATGCCAACCGCGATCAGTTCATAGCTCCTGCCAGCGAGGTGAAGAAGATGCGCAAGAATCCGGGCATTGCCGTGATCACCATAGGTGCCGAGTACATCCGGAAACAGCGAGACAATCTTCAGCGTCATGATGCAGCCTCGCCGGTCAACGCAACAACGGCCCCGAGCTCTGTCCTAGAGGCGATGAGCGACTGAAAAGCGGTGTAGTTCCCTAGGTAGACGATGCGTGAATGGCCATTGATGGCAGCTCGTTGGGCGGCCAAACGAATGGCTAGTGTCTGTGCTGGTTCAACTGTTACCACCTCAAATCCAGCCACCTCGAGGCGCAGAGCCAGATCAGTCGCGCGTTCACCCGTCACGATGACCGGGGTTCGCACGAGCCGCTCGAATTCTACGTCGAAGATCCATGAGGTGTCACGTCCATCAGCGATTCGCGCATTTAGTCCTAGCACGAGCTCACTCGCCTCAGTGTCGATCATCGACAAATTCGCATGCCATCCTGCAGGATTTTTGGCGAGATAGGTCACCAACGCTGGCGTACCCTCGCAACCCGTCAGCCACCACGTGGCAAAGCGCCCCTCAACCCCCGAAGAGCGTTGAAGCCGAGCGGCCACCATCTCTACAGGCTCGTGCTGAACCAGAGCCACCCCAACACAAGCCATGAGCGCGTTGAGGAGGTTAAAATTTCCCGGCAGACCCGGGTGGATGTGTCCAAGAACGACTCCATCATGCCAGAGCCGACCCGCCTCATCGACCTCATAGGCCGCCACCGGCTCCGAGAGCCCGCAGGAGGCACAACTCCACGTCTCGGCGTGGACAAGCTCGCCGGTGCACCTCGGACAAGCCTGCGCATCACCCTGCCACTCGACCGGTCCCCGCACCCACACACACTCGCGAAACTGCGTCGCGTTGGCGACGATCAGCGGATCAGAGGCGTTAGCGACCAACGTAGCCACCGAGGAGGACGCCTCCCCGACACGGGTTGCCAAGCGCCGCACCTCCAGGCTACGATCGAGCTGGTCCCGGGACATATTTAACCACACCAGCACCGAGGGCTGAAGGCTATCCGCCACAGAAGGCACGTACGCCTCATCCACCTCGAAGACCGCATACGCGGCCGCTCTAGGACGTTGTGCCAACACACTAGCGATACCCCATGGGAGGTTGGAGCCACGATTCGAGACGACCGCCGGTCCGAGCAGCGACCGTGCAAAGGCGGTGGTGGTGGTCTTCCCGTTCGTGCCCGTCACCAGTATGGTTCGCGCCTGACTCAGGCTCATCTCTCGGGCGTGGTTGAGGAAATCGGGATCGACCCGAAGAGCGATGCGCCCTGGCAACGTCTCTCCCCGAAAACGAGGTACGACCTTGAGGCCACGAGCGACCAGCCGTGCCGTCTGCCTCGCCAGTCGGGAGCGAAGGGGGAGGTCCATGAGCCAGTATCCTAACCGAAGACGATCCCTACGGGGTCTGTTGCTTACCTGTACCGAAAAAGTGAAAGGAGCCGACAGGGGGGTGTCGGCTCCTTTATAGGAGCAACGGGTTTGGGGGGGGAACCATTTCCGTTGCTGTATTACATACTACTCATCACTACCCCCAAGACCAAAGCTTTTTTATGATAGCTCATATCACTTTTCACGATAGGCTGGCCGCATGGAGCTCCGCCAACTACGTTCGCTGCTCGCGGTCGAAGAGGCTGGGAGCTTTTCCGCTGCCGCCGAGGCGCTCGACACCGTTCAATCCAACATCTCCGGGCACATCTCTCGCCTCGAGCGCGAGCTCAACACACTCCTGATCGATCGACGGACGGGTACGCTCACCGAGGAGGGGGAGATTGTAGCCCGCCGATCACGAAGGTTGCTCGAGGAACTCGAAGAGATCTACACCGACTTAGACGGGCTCAAGGCCGACATCACCGGTCGCGTGCGTCTTGGCATCATCGCAACGACGGCAGGCTGGTTGTTGCCACTCCTCCTTGATCGACTCAGGGCCACCCATCCCCGGCTTGAGATCGAGATCGCTGAAGGAACCGCAGCCTCCCTCCAGCGACGACTCCACTCAGGCAACATCGATCTCGCTCTCCTGACCACACCGCTCACCATCGATGGTCTCACCTTTGAATCACTCTTCACTGAGACCTATGTGCTCGTCGTAGGCGATGATCACCCGCTCGCCACCCGAAGCTCGATCTCGCTGTACGAAGCGGTACAGTATCCACTGATTGTCCCCCCGAACCACGTCGCCTTTCGCGAGGAACTTGAGGCGATGGCCGCTACCCGCGGCCTCACCCTCCATCACACCGCCGAGATCGATGGTCTACATGTCGTCGCCATGCTCGCCCTCGCGGGATATGGCTCGGCCATCCTGCCCTCGAGTGCGATCCTTCACCTCACACAGGTAGTACCACGCGTTGCCATCCCGATCTCTGATCTCAACCCACGCCGCGTTGGCGTTGGTCGCTACCGCAATCGCATCCAATCGGCTGCCTCAAAGGCGGTGGTAGAGGCGCTCCTCCTCGTCCTTCGCGGGCCCGCTACGATCCTACCTGATGGCATCACCGCCGCTATAAGAAATCCCGATCGTACCCACGTCTGATATAAGTAGATCGAACGAGAAATCGAGTCGGCTGCCTTTTATTGTGCCCGCTTCGGTCGTAGAATGGAACAAGAACGACGAGGAGGAAAGATGGCAAAGTTTTGCGACCAACGAGTGGTAATCGTCACAGGAGCGGGGCGAGGCATCGGACGGGCACACGCTCTTCTTTTTGCTCAGCACGGGGCGAAAGTCATCGTCAATGACCTCGGTGCGGAGGTGGATGGCTCTGGCTCTAGCACCGGCCCTGCCGGCGAAGTCGTCGACACCATCCGAGCTGCCGGCGGGGAAGCCGTCGCCAACGGAGATGATGTGGCTTCATGGGAGGGTGCACAGCGGATCATCAACACGGCCATCGACACCTACGGGGCGCTTGATGTGGTAGTCAACAACGCTGGGATTCTCCGTGATCGGATGATCGTCAACATGACCGAGGACGAGTGGGACCTCGTCGTCGGTGTTCACCTCAAGGGTACCTTCAATATGGTCCACTGGGCGGCGAGCTACTGGCGCGAACTCTCCAAGGCGGGTACGCCACGCGATGCACGCATCATCAACACGACCTCCGCCTCAGGGATCTATGGAAATGTCGGTCAGGCCAACTATGGTGCAGCAAAAGCTGGCATCGCCTCGCTGACCAACATCGCCGCGATGGAGCTTGGCCGTTACGGTGTGACCGTCAACGCCGTAGCACCGGTCGCCCTGACGCGTATGACCGAAAATCTTGGCATCGTCGCTGACGACGACATCAAAGCCAAGGAGCAGCTCGCCCCGGAGAACATCTCACCGCTCGTGGTGTGGCTTGGTTCTGAACGCTCACAACCAATCACCGGTCGGGTCTTCGACGTCGCAGGCAATCATGTCGATGTCGCCGAAGGATGGCATGCCGGACCAGGCGTTGATGCCCAAGGGGTTCGCTTCACCGTCGAGGAACTCGATCCGCTAATGATCGACCTCGTCGCGAAGGCACGCAAGAACGCGGATATGTCCGGCCACGAACCGGCCTGATCTGCCTGACGCCTGTCCCACCAGCACCCATGCGCAGGTAGGTGGGTGGGCTGTGTGGGAATAGTTAGGCAGGTACAGCTAGGCGGTGGGTACAGCTGTGTGAACTAGGCGACCACAACTACTGAAAGCACAGGCATCCAGGCCGAGCCAGGTAGCCGCTGGGTGCATTGGCTAGGCCTAAGCAAAAACGAACCAACCGAGGAGGTCGATCTGACTCGTGGCATGAGGACGGATCGCCGCAACAAGGAGACCGCTCTTCGAGCGGCCTCTAGACTAGGTCTACCATGACTATCGCGCACCACTATCGTAATACATCGATAGATCAGCGTGTCCTCGAGCTCTTTGCCCTCGTTGGCGATAGCTTTGTCGGCGCGAAGGAGGCACTGCTCCACAGTGACACCTCCATCACCACCCGGCTGGTCGATCGGGAACGTCGAATCGACGAGCTTTACAGCACCCTCCAAGGTGAGGTGAGCCAGCGCCTCATGGATGACGATCACCATCCAGGCGAGCTACACTACCTCGTTGGCATCGTACGCATTATCCCCGAACTCGAGCGCAGTGGTGATCTCGCAGAGCACATCGCTCGTAAGGCATCCCTCGACCTCACCCGAGATCTCCGACCTCGTTGTCGCGGGATCATGGAACAGATGGCTGAACTCGGTGCCTCCATGTGGACGCAGGCATCATTAGCCTTCGACGTTCAGGATCCAACCGTAGCCACCCATCTCGACCAGCTCGACGAGAACCTTGACGACCTCCATGTCTCCTTCATGACCGAGGTGGCTTCCTCCACTCCCCCGATCGCCATCGCGATGGAGCTCGCTCTCGTCGGGCGCTTTCTCGAACGTTTTGGAGATCATGCAGTCAATCTCGCACGGACTACCGCCAGCCTCATCACCCAGGTCGACCCCTACCCGAAGGCCAGTTCAGAGGACTAACGAGCGGCCTCAACACCGACGAGTTCACCGTCAGCAAGGCTCAAGCTTGTCGTCGCATACTCGGTAATCGTCTGGTCATGAGCAGCCACCAGCACGAGGTTGCCGGCCTTGGCATGACCTAGCAGGAGCTCCATCACCCGTTCCCGGTTGCCGGCATCAAGCTCAGAGGTGGGTTCGTCGGCGACTAAGATCCGGGGACCGACCGCCAGCGCCCGCGCTACCGCCACTCGCTGTTGCTGTCCGCCTGACAACTCGCGCACCAACCGGTTGGCAAGTCCATCGAGTCCAACCACCTCGAGGAACTCCTCTACTGGGCGCAGATCCCCTCCGCCTCTCCAAAGCTTTCGCCCCAGTTCAACGTTCTCTGCGACCGTCAACGCTGCCACCAGGCCAAATGCCTGCGGCACCAGTGCGCTGTCATGGAGATCGGCCTCCCGATGGTGTTGATCGGATTCGATCAGTTTCACATGCCCTTCATCAGGTCGCACCAACCCACAGATGGTGTGCAGCAGAGTCGTCTTGCCTGATCCCGACGGCCCGATCAACGCCACCAGCTCGCCAACGACGAGATCGAGCTTGCGAATCGCAAGGATCTGCGTCGCACCCCGCCGCACCACCAGATCCCTGATCTCGACCCCTGTGACCTCACGCACGAGCATCCTCCTCGACCAGTACCAACTCCAGCCCTCCCTCGATCTGATTGACCTTGACGAGCGAGTCCGGAGGTAAGACGTGTCGGAGGTGCGGGGGTAGTTGGAGCGTGCCGTCCTGACCAACCACCGCGAACTCCTCGCCAAAGCGGCCCTCGGCGCCCACCCTGCCATCGCGAATGGTGATGGTACGTGGCATGGCCTGGGCGATATGGGGATCGTGGGTGACGATCACCACCGTCGTGTGGTACTCGGCATTGATGCGCATAAGTAGATCAACCACCAGATCACGGCTCGCATGATCGAGCTGACTCGTCGGCTCATCGACCAACAACACACTTGGGTCGTGGACCATACCGACCGCCAAGGCACACATCTGTTGCTGACCGCCCGACAACGAACGCACCACACGCTGGGCCATCGGAGCGAGGCCCAGCGTCACCAAGAGCTCCTCTGCTCTTAGGCGAGACTCCTTCGTGTCTGCCGCAAAAACAAGATTTTCCCGAACGGTGCCGTAGCCAAGCAGATTGTTGGCCGCACCCTGGAGCACCAACGAGACCTCTCGTCCACGCAGACGAGCGAGCTCACGAGCTCGGTATTGACTGATATCCTTGTCTCCCAGGAAGATACGACCGGCGGATGGGTTGAAGAGGCCTGCGATGAGCCGAAGTAGCGTCGACTTCCCCATCCCAGAGGGACCGAGCAGCGCGACGACCTCGCCAGGAGCGATCTCGAGATCGACCCCCCGGAGGGCGACGACATCACCCTCTGGGATCGGGTAGAGATGGACGAGCCCCATCACCCTGATGCCCAACTGTTGTGCCGTTTTGGTCATCGATCACCTGCCCGTAGTTCATCAAAACTCGCCCGTCCCACGACCCGTGTAGCCGCAAGGGCACCGACGGCAAGGGCAACAATCACCACCACTGCTATCACCAAAATCTCACTTACTATGGGCAATGCGTAGCCAAAGTGCAGATGGTCGAGACCCGAATCGATCTCAGGGAGCACCGGCAAGGCCAAACGGGCCCCAAGTACTCCCGCCACCACTCCGGCAATAGCCGCCGAGATCACCAAGATCACCGCCTCGAGGATGTAGGCAACGATCAGACGAGGTCGACTCAGTCCTAGGACTCGCATCGCAGCAAACTCCGGGATCCTCCCACGCCCCTCGACTAAGAGTTCAAAGGCCAAACCCAACAACACCACAACGATACCAGCGGCAGCGGCGATCGGGAACAGTCGCTCCGCCAGCCCGAGTGGCTGGTTGGCGTAGCTCGCAGCGAGGGCCTTGGCAGAGGTGACACTCTCGACCACCACCCCCTCGCGTTGAAGGCGCTGGAGAACGCTACTCGGTGCCCCCTTGGCCAGCCACACCTCGTTGCTCGCCAAGGAGGCCGACTCCTGCACGAGCTGCGCCTGGGTAAGGTCGACGATACTCGCATCGCCGCCCACCGAGGGCAGGGATGCCAAAGTGAGAAAGGGACGGACATTGATCTGATTGCCATCGAGACCGTTGATCACACCAGTACCCACCGCGGAGACCACATTGGCCGATAGCGTGGATCGGACGCTTTGGCTCACGATCGCTGGCAGGTAGATCGGGTAACTACGAGGCACGATGGCGATCGTGGATCCACCTGAGGCTGGGTAGGCGGTAAAGGCGAGCTGACCGGGTGAGGAGTTCACCCTCGTCGACACGCCAGTCGCCCCTCTCCATGGCCCACGGAGGGCTCCAGCAACGCCACCAACTCCCGGCGAGACACCACCAAGCTCGGAGATCGCGATCGTGAAGTGTGCACCTGGAGCAACATATCCGCCATTGGTGATCACCGAGTAACCAATGCCGGAGAAGAGGCATCCGTCTCGGGCACAGCCAGTAGGGATATGCGTGGTCTGATTCGTTGCGGTCAACGGTACGTAGATGCTATCAGGGACATCCTGGGCCTCGTCGATCAGGGTGACCTCGAGGTCGACCTGGGCGCCAGTCGGCACCGATCCCTCAATACGGGCACGAATGGTGAGGGTATTAGCGGTGACGTGATAGGCCTTGGCCGCAAAGGGTCGCAGTTCAGTGGCGATCTTGGCGACTGGTCCCGTACCGACCGCCGTTGGCCAGCTGGCAACCCGCCCAAAGCGGCTCGCCTGCACCGCCAACGTGGTGCCACTCGGCGCTCGATAGAGCTGCGCCGCCATGGCCGCATCACCGGTCGGGTCGGCGCGATCAACAGCGGCAACGAGCCCCAGATGCTTGGGCAACGCGACGGTGAGAACCTTGCCGGCTCCCACCTCGTAATTGGCGACCTCATTGCGATGACGTGCGATCACCGACTGCGCCCCAAAGCCAAAGACTACCAGAGCGAGCGCAATACCAAAGGGGATAATCTGGCGTAGCATGCCTGAACGAGCCCGAAGCTGTCGGACGCTCAGATACCAAGCGATATGCCGCCCGCCGCGTGTGAGGCGACGAGCAAGACGGAGTGCCAACGACGTGAGCGCAATGACCACAATGGCGATGCCAGCCCCCAGAAACGCGGGTGCCGCACCTGCGAGAGGATCCACGCTATTGCCGTTCGTCGGCGCGATCACCAACTGTGCCGTCAACACACCCGCTACCACAACGATCAACACATCGACCAGCGCACGGAAACGCCCTCGGTTGCGTAGCGCCGAACGGCTCGCCTCAAGGACCCCTCGGCGTAGCGCTGTCGCTGCCGCGACGACGGTGACGACCAACGCGGCAACGACCACCGCAAGACCCGCGACATAGGTCGACCCCAAGATATAGAGCTGGGTGCCGGCAGCAAAGTAGGCATGACCAGCGATCATCACCGTCACATAAGCCCCAAGAAACCCGAGCGGACTCGCGATCACCAACACCACCAATGGCTCGCCGATAGCGCGCAGAACGATGCTTCGCGAACGCACCCCACGGAGCTGGGCGAGCCGAAACTCCCCCATTCTCGACTGCACCATTCGCCAAATCAAGGTGCCAAAGACGATCAGTCCCAACAGAACCAGCTCCAAGATAACGACGGTCACCAGTGTCGTCATCGAATTCTGCGAGGCGATAATCGAACCAATGACACCAAAAAGGCCAGAGCTCGCACTCGCATCATCGCGGGTGGCCACCCGCTCCGCGTAGCGGCTGACCACTGCACCAGTGCGGCGATAGTTACGGATGTTCACTACTGCGGGGTTGAGTGGCATCTGGAGTAAACGATCCACTCCCAGGTAGGAGTTGAAGTTGCTCGAGCGAACGACGCCGAACTGCGCTGCGCCGCCAAAGAAGCCCGGAGCGACAATCAGTGGATCTAGGTTCACCGTCGAACCTGAACCTGAGCCGAAGGCGAAGTAATTATCACCCCACCAGTAGTTGGTGCTGGTATCGGGAATCGCGTACGTCCCAACGACCAGATAGCGCTCGCTCGTTCCCGCTCCGGGCACACCCGCCGGGATCAGCCCGGCCGCGACCTTCACCGTCGATCCTACCTTGACGCCGAGATATTGAGCAGAGCGCGCGCTGAGGAGAAGTTGATGATCGTTGAGGGGACAGTGTCCGCTATCGAGCTGAAGGTGCGCACAGAGCGCGGTGCGCTCAAAGAAGCTCGATACGATCGAGGCACCCCGGAGCCGTGGTCCTGGGGTGATAGCGGCCGGCACCAATGCACTGAGCAGTGGATGAGAAAACAGTGGGCGCCCATCGAGCCGTGGCGCCTGGGTGATGGCCGTCATGAGTTTTGCGCGATCCAAGGCGCCAGTGGAGGTGACCTGCAGGCCGGTTTTGGAGACGGGGGCGGTTCGCAAGCCACCGATCAGCACCGAGTTCTGTGCCGAGCCAAGGTAGATCGGCCCAATGGTCGCCCCAAGGATTGCCACCACCGCCGCGACCAGTAGGAAGACAAGGGCCCCTAAGCGGAAACGAATTCCCCGAACAAACAGTCCAAATCTAGTCCAACCCATCGACTAACGAAGGATCCATCGCTCAAAGGCACACGCTGACATTCATAAGAGCCTAGCCGGGTAGCGAGACCATGTCAAGAAGAGAAAGAAACTTGATACCTACAATTGCTCATGATCGAATCGCTTGCGCTCTGCGAGGCGTGCACCAAGGGCCGCGGCCTCACTGCGATGACGAACACCAAGCTTCGCGAGAAGGTTGGAGACGTAGTTCTTCACCGTCTTTTCGGCGAGATAGACCTCAGCCGCAATCTCGCGATTCGTCTTGCCCTCGACGATGAGATCAAAGATCTTGCGCTCCTGCTCCGTCAGGCTCGCCAGGGGATCATCAGTACCCTCGCGCAGGCGTTCGAGCAACTTGGTGGTCAACCCTGGATCGATGAGACTCTCTCCAGCTGCAATCCTCTTGATGGAGTTTACGAGTTCATCAACCTTGATCTTCTTCAGGAGATAACCGGACGCTCCCGCCATGATCGCGGAAAAGAGCGCCTCGTCATCGGAGAATGAGGTCAACATCACGCACCGGAGCTCTGGAGCCATCGATCGAAGGTCGCGACAGAGGCTGATACCGTCGCCATCACCGAGCCTGACATCTAAGAGTGCCACGTCAGCCTCGACGAGCCCAAAGCGCTCCAGTGCTTCCTTGACCCCCCCGGCCTCTCCGACCACCTCGATCTCTGGATCATTGGAGAGAAGGGCTACGATGCCACGCCGTACCACTTCGTGATCTTCAACGATGAAGAGTCGTATCATCGTCATACCCTATCCGCCATTTCGCGACCTGGCATCTCCGCGCATCGTCTAGCTACGAACGATCACAACAGGTACCGGACAGTGATGGACCAGTTGATCACTGACACTGCCGAGCATCAGGGCCTGGAAACCACCATGCCCACGGGCACCCACAACCACCAGATCCGCCTTCTCGGCATGCTCGATAATCCGAGAAGCGGCGTTGCCGCTCTCCAGGGCGGTCGTTACCTTCACCCCGGAATGCGTCTTGGCGGCAACCTCAGCCGCCTCAGCCAAGAGCGCGTTACCTGTCGCCTCAAATTCACCGATGACCGACTCTGAGAGCCCAAAACCGTAGTCTGGCTCAGTCCACGCATAGACGATCACCAGCTCAGCCCCACGCAGCTCTGCTTCGGCGAGGGCAAACTCCAATGCCGGCTTCGCCATGGTAGAACCATCATAACCCAATACCACCCGATCATAACCCTTGCCAGACATCTCTCTCCTTCACGTCCAAACGACCATGCCACGCACTCACCCACCGCTCAACCTGTCGGCAACGGCGATCCGTGTGCGAACAACCACTAGCACCAATACTAAGCGACACTCTAGTAACGAAGAACATCCTGCTCCTAGAGTCATAGGTCACTGATTCCTCTGACAATACTCCTTAACTTCTGACTATTTTCGACCGAGAGTGGAGAAAGGCTCACCAACGAATCAGCGTGGAATCGAGGTGAGCCGAACTCCTACTCCACCCCACGACCCAGATGGCGCCCACCACACGCCATCTGGGTCTCGCAATTCAAGCAAATCACTACCCTCCTCGTTCTCCAGTAGCCCACCTACGTGGGAGTCCTCACACAACTGCACCAGCACGCGACGTATCCCCCGCCTTCGCCCCATACCCTCGGCGCCATCCTTACAGGACAATCGCTCCTAGCTCGCAAATTACCTATCCCCGCTATCCATGAGTTCGCCCACTCGAACTCTCACGCACTAGCTGGCAATCCTAGGTCCCAAACCAGGTAATCTGGGGCGTTCCTACAACGCGTCGCGCAGTCGATCATTATCCCACCATGCTCGCTAGCATGGTGGGGGTGCAGCCACACTCCCACCGACGAGTCACCGAACGGTCGAAGGTCTGGCTCGCAAACTACTTCGACGCCAGCTCCCCGCTTGGCATACTCCGTCGTATCCATGCACTCTCGATTTCATCGGATACTCTCATGACCGTCGCCCTCGCGGGTTCGCTCTTCTTCTCGATCTCACCTGATGAAGCGCGCTCAAAGGTAACCCTCTACCTCCTCTTCACGATGGCGCCGTTTGCGGTGTTAGCACCGTTAATCTCTCCTCTCATCGACCGTGGTCCAAGAGTCCGGCGCATCGTCGTCATCGTCTCGGGTATCGTCCGCTTCGTCGGCGTCTTTCTCATGATCTTCGAGCTACGATCGCTACTCCTCTTTCCGCTCGCACTCATGAATCTGGTCGCCTCGAAGGCCTACCTTGTCTCAAAGTCATCGCTGATCCCAGAGCTCCTCGACTCTGATTCGCGATCCCAGCTCGGGAGTCTGGTCAAGACCAACGCCAATATCACCCTATTAGCAGCCATCGCTGGCGCCATCGCCGGTGTGGTCGGTGCGGGAATCTTAAAGACCCCCTTTCTCGGGGCCCACTACGACCTCATTGTCGAGCTCATTCCCCTCAGCCTGTTCATCTATGAATCTCGTGCACTGATCAAACACTTACCGGTTCGCACACCAGACCAACCGCGAAACAAGACGACCAAGAAACGTCGACCCAGCGGGCCCGCCTATGCTCAGACGCTGACGCTTTCACTCCTTATGAGCGTGCTACGCGGACAGGTAGGCTTCTTCGTCTTTCTCTTGGCCTTCGCGTTGAAAGGGGCGCACAGCCCAACCTGGCTCTACGGAGCTGCCTTAGCCGCGAGCGCACTCGGTTCGGCCCTCGCGACCCAGTTGACACCCCTTGTTCGACGCAAACTCGGTGAGACCACCATCGTGATACTGGGAACCATCGCCATTGTGGCCGTTGCCTTTGTCGCGGCAACCCTCCACATCGGTATCGCAGGAGCGATTCTGATCGCTTTTGTCCTCGGTGTCGCCGCAGGCGGCGCAAAGATCGCCTTCGACGCCAGCGTCCAGACCTCCATGGCCAAACACGAATATGGGAGGCTCTTTGCTCGCTACGAGTCCTACTTTCAACTCTCTTGGGTCCTCGGCGCCTTCGTTGCCACCCTAGCAAATCTCACCCTCGGCGACGGAGAGGCCTTCCTCGGCGCAACGGCGATATTAGCTCTCGCCTCCTATATCATCGCAATCTCCGCACTTCGGCACTCCGGAGAGGAGCCAAGTGCCGAGGACCCCGAGTGGCAATGATCAACGGTTTTGCGAGCTAACCCGCCCCGGTGAACTACTCGCCCATGGATGCACAAGCTCCACCCACCGATCGCCACTCGACGCTAGCAACCACCATCGACGAGCTCGACCAGCACGCACGTCTCCATCATGAAAACACCGCCCCGGCACGTGAGAAGCGACAAGCTGCCGGTGCACTCCGCGCTCAGTGCACCTTGGCCGAGGTCAAATGGTTGGTAGCTCATCCAAGCCCGAATGCACGAGAGCTCGCCGCACAACTCGCTCCCGAGCTGGCAGTATCACATCGCCCGGTGGTCATGGAATTACTGTGCCGGCTCGCCGATGATAGCAACTGGGAGGTCAGGGAGTGGGCGGCTGAAGGCATCGCCACTGCGCTCGACGGTTTGGTCGCGGCGACCCGTAGAGCTGAACTCGCCAAACTCCTCGGTGACACCAACCCCTGCCTCCTCCGCGCTGGTATTGTTGCAAGTGGTTACCTCGCCGCGCGACTCACCTGCGAAGAGGCTCGAACTCTTCTCACGCTGCTCTTCGATCACGATCGTGAACGTGATCCCTACGTTCGCAAAAACCTCTTTCCCTTCGCCATTGGCTCCTACTTTGTGCCCGTTCACCCAGAGTGCGTAATCGCGACCGTCAAAGAGCGCCTTCCAACGGCCGATCCAAACCAGACCGCCTCCTGGCGGCTCATTCTCAAAGCAAAGGCAGCTCAATCGTTACCAGAGCTTCGAGTGCTCCTTGATAACGCAGAACACCATTAAGGGGAAGAACCGAAGCTCTTCCCCTTAATGCCTGTACTAGGAGTTCGTACCTTACGACGGGAAGACGAATCCGGTCACCATTGGCTTAGCAAGCTTGAGGCTCGCATCTGAACCCTCATAGGGGGCCGAACCAAAGTTGAAGACTCCACCGTCGGCGGCGAAGAGGTAATACCCCTGTTTGCCATTCACCGTTGGCCCAAAGGCACCACCGATGATCGGGGCGTTCAGCGGGTGATCTCCCGTCAGACCAGTAATGCCGTAGGTGTAGGTGCTTCCCTGGAACTGAGCCGAGCCAAGATTGAAGACTCCGCCGTCAGCGGCAATGAGTAGGTAACCCGTTCCCTCTGGATCAACCGCAATACCAACGATTGGCGCATTGAGTGGACGAGAACCAGTCAAGCCGGTAAGCCCCAACGAGTACGTGGTGCCATAGAGACCAGCTGACCCGAAGTTGAAGACTCCGCCGTCAGCGGCCACCAGGTACAGCCCGTTGCCATTAGGCAGAGCCGCAATGCCAACGATTGGCGCATTGAGCGGACGAGAACCACTCAGGCCCGTGATGCCGTACTTCGAGACTCCGACGTAGTTGGCCGCGTTACCAAAGGCATAGATGTTGCCCGAATTTGTCGCAACCCAATAGCCACCACCATCTGGGGTCGAGGCCATGCCAATGACCTTGCCCGAGAGATTGGTGACGTTCCCGAAGGAGTGCGCCGAACCAAAGTCATACACCGTGCCATTGGACGTCACCATCCAGTACCCATTCGTACCTGCCGGCGCTCCACCAACAACTGCGCCCGTAGCGATGTTCTCCCCTGGGAGAGAGTTGTCATACGGTGCCCCATGGTTGAAATACCCACCGTCAGCCGCGATCATCGCATACGGGACCGAGTCTACGACCGACGATGAGGTCGAAGGGGTGACCGACAACGACGAGGTCGACGGCTCCACTACCGTGACGGTGCGGGTGATCGTGGTCACCCCACCAGGACTGGTGCTCGGTGGAACCACTGCTGGCGCCGTCGGAGTCGCACTCACCGTCGGATAGGCACTCGCCACCGTCCCTGAGAGAGCTCGTACCTCGAACGAGTACTCAGTACCATTCGTTAGACCCGTCACGTCGGTCACAATCGGGTTTGTTCCGGTCTCCGTCGAGGGGACCTGGATCCAACCGCTGTCAAAGCCAACGTTTGTCGGACCATACCGGTACTCATAGCCGGTGATCGCGCTCGACGAATTCCCTTCAGTCGCCTGAGGAATCGAGAGGGAGACCGAGGCGTCCCCTGCCGTCGGAGTAACCACGAGATTCGTCACCTTCGGTGCCGCTGACTCTGGGATGACCGAGAGGGTGGTCGTTGGACCATTGCCGATCACATTGGTAGCGTAAATGCTCACCGTGTAGTCAGTCCCGTTGGTCAAACTACTCCGACTCAAGCTCGTCGATGTAGTCGTGCCACTATCGACGACACCCGCACTTGTTGAAACGGTGTAGCTATAACCGGTAATCGAAGTACCTCCACCAGCGGGTGCCGACCACTTCATGGAAAAGCCGTCACTCCCCGTCGTCAGCGAAGTTACCGTCACCATGCCAGGCAAACCATAGGGGGTCGCTTCTGCGTGCGGTGGACTACCTTCGACGAGTTTTCCGCCAGGACCAGTGTTACCCACAAAGCCGGCATAGGCCGTGACTGTGAACTTATATCGATCCCCATTGGTCAGGCCTGTCACCGGAACCGTGTACATTTGGCCCGTAGGAATCGTTGTCGGCGGCACCACCATGGTCTGGATCGCTCCCCCACTCGTATAATAGGTGATCACATACTGCGGGTTGTACTCACTCGGTAGCGCGGTGAATCCTACATTGACGGTTCCGCTACGTACTGGTGTGGCACTCACAACCGTGGTCGGGGCGGTACTCGGGAACGGCGTATATGGAGTGAGACTCGTTCCGGTGGTGGCGACATCCGTTGCCTGGCCAGCCTGGCCTATCTCACCATTCTGGTTGGCAAACGCCACCCACACCTGGTACGACTCGCCGTTGGTGAGCCCACCCAAGGTGTAGCTCCAGACCCCTTGTGACACGGTGGGATGCGCCACGTTCACCACATGAACGATCCCATCGGATCCCTCATAGTAGATCACAAGGCTCGTTGGCGTGGCGCCATTGTCAGTCACCGGAGCGTTGACATGCAGCGAGATCTCATGGCTTCCTGGCGTAGCATTGATCGCGCTGGGAGCCCCAAGACGGCCCACGACCGCAATAGAGTCCGTTTGAGAGCTCACCGAGTCATTGGCACCCGTATTCGCCGAGACATTCGCAGCAACGGTTGTCCCATCGGGAATACCTGCAAAGGTATGGGAGTAGATCTCACCGTTGAGACCCTGGAGCACCGCAGATATCGGAACGGTAACGGTCGCGATCGGACTCGGTGAGCTCCCTTGAATCCCGTTCAAGGAGTACAACGTGATGGTGTACGAGCTCACCTCAGCACTCCCAATCGAGACTGGGGCAGTAAAGTTCACAGTCACGTCATGAGTCGTCGCCGGAGAGGTCATCGATGGATACGTCGAACCTATTTGCGTGTTCGGCCCTACTTCGGCGATACTTGGCATCACCGGGCCAGAGGACACAAACTCGGTCACCTCGTTCGGAGTTCCTTGGGCCTCGCCGTTCATGGCAAAGACCTCGACGGTGTACTCCTGGCCAGCCGTGGCCGCGAAGGCGTACGCGTTGGCATCATTGGTCGAGACAGGAGCTGCCCCATCGACGCTCACTCGGTAGTCAGTAGCTCCAGAGACGCGGTTCCAGGTAACAAGGACCTGGCCACCCGAGACAAGTGCCTTCAATCCAGTGACGGCGTCAGGAGCAACGACTGGGGTTGTCGCCGTATCAGCACCCAGCGTGGCGGCGTGGGACCAGAAGTCATTGCCTGTCGTCGCGCTAACGACCTGAGCACGTACCGAGACCGTATAGGGGTCACCATCGGTAAGACCGCTGACCTGATAGCTATCGGTTGAGACGTCAAAGGTCTGGGAACCCTTGGTCACGGTGTTTGTCAGGGTCACCTGATAGGCCGGAGGGCTACCAAGGGAGTTCCCCCCGAGTTCACTGCTCGTGGGCGCGTCCCACGACAGCGAGAGACCATTGGTGATGGGGGTCGAGGCCAGATTGAGGGGACCCGAGACCGTTCCAGCTGCCGGAGTGGCGCCGATGCTAGAGGGGTTCGACGCAAAGCCGTTCCCGTTGAGCGCCACCACGTAGAAGGTATAGGCGGTACCAGGAGTAAGACTCTGGATGGTGTCGGTCAGGTCGCTAGTGGTGGTGGAACCAACCTTGGCGCCACCTGCGTACCAAGTAACCTGATAGCTCGTGACCGCACCGGAGGCAGTCTGGCTCGCGGAACTCGGTGCCTCCCAGCCCAGGCTTACAGCCGAAGGACCGATATCGGTCAACGCAAGGTTCCTCACCGGATTCGGAGCCCCGTAGGCGACAAAGGGAGCGGCAAAGGTCGTACCTGACGCACCGGAAGAGGCCACTGGCGTGATCTCAACGAAGAGCGTCTGGCCCTCATAGCTTTGGGGAATCGAGAGATTTGCACTATAGGTGCTACCTGACTCGCCCGCCTGCTCTGAGCCTACAACCAAATTGCCAAAGGCGTCCGAGACGGCGACCTGGTACTGTGTTGATCCAGGACCGGTGAAGCTCACCTTGATGCTGCCAGGTGCATTATTGGTCACCGATGCATTGCTCACCTCCGTTGAGTACGGAGTCGCTCCAGCGGGTGAGGTACCTGGCATGCCAGCCACACCTGTACCACCAACTCCAGAGTAGGGAACCACCGTGGCACTGTAGATATCCGCTGGATTAAGATCGGTCAGGGTGTCGGTATAGGTGGTCACCCCATCGGCGGTGGTTGACGCAACGGCGCTTGCCGCGACCGTCGTAGATCGAGCCGCATACGAGCCTGCGGTGAGGTTGATCACAAAGCTCTTGGGCATTGCATACCCATCACCGGCTTGCACCTGCCAGCTGATGTTAAGAGCGCCGGTCTCAGAGTCAGTGGCCTGCAGGTTCACATTCTCGACGGGAGACGTCGCTAAGTTCTGTGCCTCAGCCTCATTCCCCGAGTAGACCGTCGGCCCATAGATCACCGGGCCATTGGCACCCTCCAAGAGGGTCGTAACACCAATCGAATAGGTATCCGCCTCGTTCAGGTCAGTGAAGACAGTACTCGTGGTCGTGACCGTTACCGGAGCACCGACTGCAACGTTGGCTGTGGTGCCGTCCTTGTACAGCTGGACCTGATACCCCGTTACGCTCAAGCCATTCGTTGACCCTGCGGTAGGGGGTTCCCAGCTCGCGCTCATCGACGGCATAGAACTTGTCGACCCAGGGGCGAGCACGATATTCGAGACACCGGCACTCATGCCCTGGTTCATAGTCAGGTTTCCCGCCAAGGTGGCACTGGCACCTAGTGCATCATTGGTGGGGCCATTGACATAGACAGGCATCACCGTAATGCCGTAGGTATAACCAGCGATCAACCCGTCAACAAGCACCGAGCAATTACCCTGCGTGCAGTCGAAGGCGGCGACGTTCGAGGAGGCTCCGGTGGTTCCAGAGGCCGGGAAGTACGCGGTAGCTGCGGGAACACCGTTGGTGCCGGTGGCCACCACGTCATAGCCCTTGATATTCCATCCAGGTGAGGTGGAGCCTGTCGGTGCAACGAAGCTGAGGCTCGCCATCGTTGGACTACCGTTTTGATCATTCACAACAGTCGCCGCGATGTTGCTCACACCAGGCAGCTCAAGCGCGGAGTCGGTCACCGTACCCGGCATAGGGGATGAACTCGCACTGCCAACGGCGCTCCCATCCAACGAGTAGTTCGCGATTACAGTGACGTTGAGGTTCTGGCCCACCCCAAAGAGTAGCGAGCTGCTGGAACTCTGCAACGTCTCGCTAAACGTGCTCGTCGAGTTCGCAAAGGGTCCATAGGTGTAGCTCTTTCCGGTCGCCTGGTTCGATACCTTGATCGAGTAGGTAGCGCTGAGACCCGATGGGTTAGTAGCCTGGGGCGTCTGGCCAGCAACAGTGAGCTCGAGTGCGCCACCCGTGCTTGAGAAGCCCAACGAGCTGATCGAGGGTTGTGGCAACGCCGCATAGGTCGTGGCAAGACCGGGCAGCGTCGCCGATCCAACGAAGGTGCCAGAGGTGGCCCCATAAAGTGGGTATCGCGCGAGGACGATGACTCCATACTCGGTGCCCGGCACCAAGCCAGTCAGCGTCGTGGAGGTAACCGCACTGTGGGTCGCTGGTGCGATCCCAACGACGGTCTTGAGGCTGCTCAGCAGCATCACTGGATTCGTCGCGGTGGACTCAAGCGCGTTCAGCGGAGCATAGAGCAGCGTATAGGAGCTCGGAGCGATCGAACCGGTGCCATCCGAGAGCGGAATCGACGGCGAAGCATCCCAGCTGACGTTTAAGGCAGGAGAGCCGTTTGCGTACTCCGTCTTCATACTCGGTGCGGTGAGCGATAGGAGTGACTGGGTAGGCATATACAGTGAGTCACTCGCCGATGCGCCAACGGTCGTTTGGCTCGCCTCAGCGGTGTCGGTATAATTGGCATAGACGAGGGCTTCGTAGGTGGTGGCACTTGCGAAACCACTCGTGATGCCTGCTGGAATAGCGAGGTTGTAAGCCGTCGAGGTACCGGAGGCACCGACACTGTTATCGACCCAGTAGACGTTGGCGTTGTTGGTGGGGTCGACGATCTCTACCGTGAAGCCATTCAACGCATAGCCTGAGGGAACATCCTTAGTCGTTGGGCCAGTCCAGCTCACGGTCCCACCGAGATCCTGAGACATCGCAAAGACGACATTTTGTGGCCCAGGGAGCTGGGCTTGATTGGTGATCATGATCGTCGAGGGGTTGGAGTTCGAGATACCAACCTCACTCGAGCCGTTGTAGAAGGTGGCCTCGACGGTTGCGGTGACGGTGTCACCGACGACCATGGGGAACTCATTGGAACTCACGGAAAAGTCAAGACTCTGGCCCCAGCCGAGGGTCGTAGGAGTCTGGTAGACACTGTAAGTTCTCGAACCATCGGTGAGCACGATCTGGTACTGGGCCTTGATTCCAGCAGCTCCCTGGGTCGGTGCGGCTGGGGTGTTGAAGGACCCACTCACCTGCAACGTAGAGGCACCGGTCTCGGCCGAGGTGAGACTCGTCAGGGTCGGAGCACCCAGAGAGCTATTCGCGAGGAACGTGCCGGTCTGTGGAGCGCCCGTGAAGGTGCCATTGCCGTTCGACCAGATGACAGAGACCGAGTAGTTGTAGGTAAGCCCCTGGGTCACGTCAAAGACAGCGCTCTGGGTCTTAGCGGAACTGTTGTAGCCTACCGTCTGGGTCGTTGGCGTACCGGCGGTAGAGGCATAGGTTACCTGGTAACCCTTGGGCGTATAGGGCTCGTTATCGACAGTCGTTGCCGCCACGCTATCCCAACTGATCGTCTCCTGCGGGTTCGCAAAAGTGCTCTGATCGGCATAGGAGGGAGTGGCCGTCATGCCCTGAACCTGGGGCAGCTGGGGAGTAAGATCCTTGACTGACGGTACGGTCGACGCATAGGTCGTGGTCAATGGGACTGGGGCCGCGGTGAGGTCCGCTGTCAAGCTGTAGTCAGCGGTCACCAGATAGCTGTACTCATGCCCAGGGGTAAGGCCTGAGAAGTTGGTCGAATAGCTGCCTGTACTGTTAGGCGACACCGTCTTTGGTCCACCAACAACAGCACCACTTTTGTTAAGCACCGTCACTGTGAAACCGTCGAGCTTCGCACCCACATTTGAATCGACATAGCCGCTCTCCGGCCCTGAGAACGCGACGGCCACATTAGCGAGCTGATCGGTGGCGTTGAGCGAGTACTGAGGGGCAACGGGAACCGATGGGTAATCGGTGGGGGAAAAAGCGCTGGTCGTGACCGCTACGAGGCTGCTAGCGCTGTTGAGCCTCCACACCGAGTTACCAAGATCGGTAGCCACGGTGTCTCCATTCACATTTGTTGGATACTGGATGAAATCAACGGCGGCTCCAGGTGCGAGGGGGCTAGGTAGGGTTGCCAGCAAGCTGTCGGGATTAGGGGGAGTAGCCTGTGTCGGGTACAGGTCTACGAAATAGGGATTTCCCCTCGGTGGGAAGATTTGAAGCGCATAACCTCCCACACCATTCGGAGGCGGGGTTAGGGCACCGTTGGCCGTGACGGTGATCGTGTACGACGCTGGGGTGGCGGCGTAGAACATCTTGGTGATTGCCGTAGCAGAGTTCGAAGTCGGTTGTGCGAATGCAGGTGCGGCACCGATTGCAATGACTCCAACGGTGGTCAGTCCTAAAGCCGCTCCTACGCGAAGTGCGGCCGATCCATGGTGCTTGAGTGAACGCTTCATCTGTTGTCATCCTTTCGACACGAGCTGGTCTCCCAGCTACTGCTTTTGGTCCTCTGGACCGATTTTGATAAGAAACCAAACTTTTCCTAAAGTTCCGAGCGGCTCGTGTCGATATCTATTTTGTTGGAAGAATATCGTTTTAGCCGTGTGGACACTTTTACTACAGGGTCTATTTGTGGTGTCCCCTGAAATCCCTCCCTGATACTACTTGCCTGACCGACCTTGAGCATCCGCTATCTTACTACCCCACTGAGGGTGTTGCGTCAGTTTTGCGATCTTTTTCTCAAGTTTGGCGCTTTTAGTGCCGATAACAGCCACAAACCTGCATATCCACCACATTTTGACGTCCGGACCGGCACTTCACCACGCTCCCGAGTCCACCAACCATGCAATCCGCTGAGAACGATTTTTACGCGTTACCCACAACATCTGGCAGGATAGTCCCATGGCATCACCACCACCTCGAAATGCCGGGACTCAACATACCGGGAGACGCGTCGGGCGTCGGGTCTTTCTCTCCGTACTCGGTGCCGGTGTCGTCACTACGCTCTTTGGCCACGATATCGCCCAAACCATCAGCGGTCTCGCCAACTCCGGTGGATTTAGCCTCGGCGGTTTCGAGATCTATACCGTGACCGGTTCGATCCCAGATATCAAACCAGCCACCTATCGTCTCCGAATCGATGGCCATATCGAACATCCCCTGGAGCTAACCTATGAAGACCTACGATCGATGGTCCATCACGAGGTCACCTTCACCTTTACCTGTGTCACTGGATGGACCGTGCCAAATACCCACTGGCGAGGGGTACGGCTTGCGGACCTGATAACTCAGGTGCGGCCTCACGCCGATGTCCACGGTCTTGAGTTTTACAGCGCTGACGGGGTCTACACCGATTCTCTAAGTCTTGCAGAGGCGAAGCGCAGCGATGTGCTCCTTGCCATGGACCTCGGAGGAAAACCCATCTCCGCCGATCATGGTGCTCCGGTCCGCCTCCTGGTGCCAGACATGTATGGTTACAAGTCCGTGAAGTGGCTAGACAAGATCAGCTTTGTCTCTCAACAGGTACCGGGTTACTGGGAACAGCGGGGCTATCCAGTCAATGCCACCATCTCCTGAACGCCACGAAACAATCCGACCGGTTGGCAAGGCCGTACGTTTCGCGGCCTTCGAGAAGCTGATCCACTGGGTCATCGCGGTCGCGATGCTAACCTTGCTTGCCACTGGCTTGATTCTGTGGGTGCCCGCCCTCTCTGCGCACCTACCACGACCACTCATCAATCGCATCCATATCGACACCGGCATCACCGCGACCATCGTCATGATCCTCTCGTTGATCGGACCGTGGGGTAGAACTCTTCGTAAAGATCTTCACGAACTGATGATCGCGCCGGTCGATCAGCTCAACTCCTGGACCGGAGTCATCGGTGATTGGCTGCATCGCGCCGCCCCATCGCCAGAGAGTGACAGACCCGAGAGGTTCAACGTTGGCCAACGCCTCTTTACTGCAGCAATGGGCGCTCTTGCAATCCTCGCGGTCCTCACTGGATTCGCCCTGCGCACACCCGGGCGGATCCCATTATCCATCCAAGGGGGTGCTGAATTCACCCACGAGCTCGTCTTCTTCATCATCTTCGTGTTGGTGATTGGCCACATCACCAAAGCACTCATGAGCCTCCGCCGAGACCAGTGTACGAAGGGAAATCCTCGACAACCGTAACGCTTAGCCATGGCAAGGAGCCTCTCAAACATACGAGGGTTCTCAATAACCCACTGCGCCAGCCATAGCCTCGGCGCATGACCGCGTTGCTCTCACCCAAGTAGGCGCCCGTTTTGTGGAATCTCCGACAACCAACAGCACCGCCCTGACCCCTCGCCTTCTGGTGCTCCACCGCGCAGCGCGACCAGCCCCCGCCAGGGTCCGAACATCGGATGCGACGGTTTCCCCTACCCTGACTACGTGCACAGATAGGAAAGACCTTACGCAAAGAGCGAGTCCGAGCACCACGGCTTCGCATATGGGCCAGCGACATTCAGACAAGTCAACGCTGGCACACTGCCTCGCGAACCAATGGCGACTACTCGCCGCAGCGCTGGCAGCGACCATACCCGTCACAAAGTGGCCAAACCAAAGGTTACGTGCTGTCCCAGGGACGTAAAGACACGAACGCAATACGAACCATCTCTACGCCCCTTCACCTACGACGACCAGTGATCTGGCTACGACAACCAACGCAAGTACGCCCTCAGCGCCCGATCTTGTAGCAGCCCACAATCAACCCAGGGGAGCGCCGAGCGACGCCAGCAATGTTAGAGGATTAGAGGACGGTCACCATGGTCCCGATGTGCAACATCGGATACACCACCGCTGCCGTCGGAATCGGGAGTTCCACGCAGCCATCGCTCTGTGGGAATCCATAGGCCGCACGAGGATAACCATGGACAGCGACTGACCCGTGAAAATAGTTGATCCAGTGAACGAGCACGTGGTAATGGGTGCCATTCAAGTTTGTACCGCTCATGTAACCTTGCTTCTCGCGCAAGAAGATCGGCCACGTTCCAGCATGGGTGTCATCTGCACCCGCTCCCGTGTTACAGATGCTGGTCAACACAACCTTGCCATCGATCCAGACCTTGAGAGTCTCAGGTAGTGGGGACTTGGCGACATAGACATATGAGTAGGGGTTCGGATCCAACTGATGTTGGGCGACCGCAGCCAGTAGCGCCGACCATACCGCCGCCGAGGGCTCCCCGTTGATCGGCAAATTGCTGACGTTTTCAAAGGCCATAATTGCGGCCTGGGTCGCTACCCCCCACGAGCCAGGGTAAAACGTCGCCTGCAACGACGACGGCTCATCGGACCAGCGCAGATTGAAGTTGCCCTTTTGGACTAGGGCCAGATCCGCGTTGGAGGCAAGTCGACTGGTGGCCTTAAAGCTGTAAGGCAGATAGTTCAGCTGGGCGAGCAGCTGCTGCATCCTCAACAACGACCCTTGGGCGATCGAGAAGGAGACCTGCTCCGGATTTTGCATGCGCTGGCCCGAGGTCGCAAGAATCCCCGTCGGCCCCCCAGGAATGGTGACACTCTCCGTACCACCCGGGGTGTAACTTCCATCAGGAGCGAACTCAATCGTGGTTGGATTCTCCAAGAACCAAGAACCGGCGACCGGCGGACTCAAGGTTGGCATCGGGGTATGCGAACTGATGGAGGTCGAGAAACCGATCGTGATCGGCTGGTTGGGACGCACCTTGGTGGCTCCGGGGCCCGGTGACACCGAGGCAACGACCACATTTGCGCTACTACCAGAGCTGGCAGAATCATTCGAGGTGAGGGTCGCAGAGGAGCTGCCGTGCAGACTTGGTACTACCACAATACCGACGGCGACCAGCAGCACCACCACGACGCCGACAGCGAGAAGCATAATTTTTTTGGAGAATTCCACCTACATCACCCTGTCCTCCAGTATAGCAACGCAGCTGAAGATAGTCTGAACAATCGTCACCGAGCTATGCGCCCATCGACGCTCGTCGGGGATATCCGCCTGATCGGATACGTCGATTGCTACGATAGTTGCGTGCACCATGCCACAACCTCAGGCTCCGAGAGAGCTCCTCGCATCGCTGCACTGACCATTTTTCTTGCTTACCTGATCTATCTCACTGAACGCACCATCGTCGTCGCCAAGGGCAACATCTCGAGCTTGGCCCTCATCGGAACAACTTTTGCTGATCGCAAGCAACTGCCCTCCTACCTCTACCAGCATCAGGGGAGCGGCTACGACGGCCAGTTCTTTCTCCGACTCGCCCTCGATCCCTTCGATCTACGAATGCACGCCTTTGGTATTACCATGAATGGCGCCTTTCGCGACCAGCGAATCGTCTACCCCTTCCTCGCCTGGGCTCTGGCACTCGGCCATGATCACTGGGTTCCCTTTACCCTGGTCATCGTCAACCTTTTGGCGGTAACCTTTATCGCCTACATCGGCACAAAGCTCGCGCGCAACACCGCTCATCCTGCGATGGTCGGCCTCCTTCTGGGGGGCTACTTTGGCTACACCATGAGCACCGGTCGTGACCTCACCGAGCCTACCGCCGCAGCCTTCTTGTTGTTAGCGATGTACCTCTTCGAACACGACCACCCCGCATTCGCAGGCCTCTCCTTTGCGCTCGCTGGCCTCGCGATTGAGACGGAGTTGATCGCACCCATCGCCATCGGCCTCATCTGGCTCATCGTGCTCCTACGCAAGCGACGATCGGCCTCCAATCCTCTCGTCTTTCTCATCCCGGGTCTGGTCGCACTCGCCTTCCAGGGATTCCTCCGCATCCTGCTAGGCAAAATCGCTCTCAGCGGCGATATCCGCGGCAACATCGGCATCCCGATCTACTCCGTCATCGTTGGGATCATTGACCATACCCACAAGATCAACCTCACCAACCTGATCTGGTTTGGGCAACTCGCGATCATCGGCCTCTTTGTGGTCTTGGCAGCGATGAACCTTAAGAGTCCAGACGTGCCTGGGTACCTCAAAGTGACGTGGACCATGATGCTCATCCTCACCCTGTCACTCTCGGGTGAGATCTGGAATCACTCCTCCTACTTTCGAGCAACCGACATCCTCTGGCTGACCTCGGTATTGATCTGGAGCCGTTCGCGACCCACCCAATGGTGGCCAGCATACCTGGGCTACATCGCAACCTTTGTGTCGGTCGCCCCATTGCTCCTATTCTTCTAAACCTTGCACACAACCAAAGGCCGCATCGCACCCAGCAACCAGTGATGAATCCGGCTATCCGAGTCCCCTTGACACCCGTTCTGGTCATAAATGTCAGCCTGCTACGGCTCTGTAGCGAGCTCCGCAACCACGAGAAAGGGGCCGTGACCATTGCTGCGTCGTTCCAGCGCCGAGGCAAGTTCATCCTTTGTTGTTGCTCGTTCACCATCCACCCCAAAGGCAGCCGCCAACGCAATGTAGTCAACGGATGGATTCCCAAAAGTCGTGAGCTGGGTAGCGACGGGCTTGATGCCACGGGCCATCATCTCCATCCGCAGGATCCGATAACCACCGTTAGCCGCGATCACGATTCCGACGTCGAGCCCAAGATGGGCCATGCTCCAAAGCGCCTGAGGTGCATAGAGTGCCCCTCCATCGGCCACGAGGGCACGCACGCGCCGTTGAGTGGCGATGGCAGCCCCAAGTGCCAACCCTAGACCTCCACCGATAGCGCCACCAGGATGGCCCAGGTACCAATGGGGTGGAGCGTCTCCACTATGGGTAAACATCGGACCTGAACTCGTCCGACCCTCATCGATCACGACATCACCACTTCGCAATGAGCGAGCAAAAATCAACCCCAAGGTCTCAACGGTCAAGGCCCCCTCGTCCGCTGCCGGCCCCACCTTGTTCGGCTCCGACCCATGCGACCTCGACGAGAGCTCACCGTCGGTGAAGCGCTGTTCCAGGATCACCCCTACAGCGTCGCCGGCAACCTGCGTCTGGACTCGTGGAGTAGCGAGCGCATCGCTAGCGGTCGCGTCTGGGACAGTACGGCGCCCCATGGCGCCGTCACCATGCTCAGTGTCGGCGACACCGAGAGATTGTGCCCAGTTTGCAAGCGTCGCTTCCGCCGGAGCACCCGGCAGCACAAGCGCAACGACCGGAGTCTGATCCTCGATGAGCTGGGGTCGTCGATGCTCCTCGGCAAAATAGGCGATTGGCTCCTGCGCTCCGACCAGGATCACCATGCTCGGTTTTCCAATCAGGGTCCGTGCCTGATCGGGGAAGTACGGTAGTTTAGGGATGAATGGCACATGCCTCCCTCGCTCCATCAACGCCGGGAAGACCTCCGCATAAACCCGACCGCCGAGGTGATCTGCAATCCTCCGAGCCCACCGCTGGCCAGTCGCACTGAGTGCACTCGACCCCAAGAGCAGAACTGGGTTCACACCTACCTGTTGGGCGGTGAGTGCGAGAGGGTCACGCTCCTCCTCTGTGCCCTCAGACCCAACGGTATCTCCGCCATTGGCAGGCGCTGGCATCGTCTGGGGTGCTCTGCCTGCAAGACCTATCTCGTCATCACCACCGTCGGGCCAGCTCGGTCCCTCACCATCGCTCGCCATAACGTCTTGAGGGGCGATGATGCCGACAGGGCCACGGAGCGATCTCGCGAGTTCTCCAGCGTGCTTGGTGACAAGTCCAACGGTCCGAGGATGATCAGCGACTACAAGTGCGACGCAGAACGGTGCCATGATCGCAGCGAGGTCAGTGTTGAGTGGTGCATCAACAGCCAAGTGTGCCTTGGGATGTTCCCCGACGATCACGATCATCGGACTGCGGGCACGCTTCGCATCATGGACGAATGCTGCCCCGTTGGAGAACCCAGGACCCAGGTGCAAAAGCACAGCACCAAGTCCGTGAAACCGCGCATAACCATCCGCTGCTGCGGTGGCGACAAGCTCCTGTGGAACCAGCACTGGCTCGATCTGGTGGCGATCTTCGAGGGCTCTGAGAAGTTCGAGCTCTGTCGTGCCAGGGTTCATAAATATATGGGAGATACCCTGTTCCTCAAGCGAGGCGACGAGTCTGTCAGCCCCGCGCACCGCCACCACCGTTCACGACGACGTTGACCAATTCCACACCAGTTCTTCTACCATCGTGGCTCACGTTGATCTCATTGCTCCCCTCTCTTGTGATGGCTCTCACTTGGACCGGTCAACAACACAGACCTCCAGGTGTGCTCCTGAGCTGGTGTTCTGGCTTTCTTGACGGCATTCATTGCAGACGCCATAGACATCGACTTGGTGATAGAGAGCCTCGCCAGGCATCGCTGTCTCGTCGAGCTCCGCACCCGGTGTCACCTCATAGCCGATCACCCGCTGACAGCTCAAGCAATGAAAGTGATGATGGTGTGGTGCAAACGGCGGCAGAAGTTCGTAGCCGACATCACCGCTCAAGGAGATTGCTTGCACAATCTGCGCCGCCACAAAGGCATCGATGGTGCGATACAGCGTTGGAGGGTGAATCCCTTCATTGGTGAGTTCAGCCAACAGATATGACCGGGTAACAGGATGCTCCTGGCGCAATAACGCCTCAAACACTCGCTGGCGCTCTCTGGTGATCTTGAATCCCTGACGGTGACACTTCTCCTCAAAGGCCTGTTGCAGACGATCAGCCACCATCAAGAGCTTCACCTTCGGTACTCACTTTACTGATCACCACAACACCTCTCTTGGCCCAGGCAATGGGCATCCCTGCGGGTCCATCAGGTCTTCGCCGCAACGGTATCCAACTCGGTGACCGAACCACAAAAATCAGTACCCTCCATAGTACCCCCGTCGGCGCTATGGCCGAATCAAGACCTCCGACTGTTAACCCAGATGGGGGCCACGGTCGATGGTGACCCCATGCATTGACCTTCTCTGCCTTGCCATCGTTCTCCCCTGGTGCAACAGCCCAGACACTCTCACCTGTCACCCCGATTCATCCCGCAGCATCGCTACAACGCCATCCGAACGTTACGGCGCCAATCGGTTCCTCACTGGAGGACGGTCCTCTCTCGCACTGCGTCGCGTCGTTATTCTGTAACAAGTTTGTTTTGGAACAAGTTGAGTAGCGATCATGGCACTAATTCCTGTTCAGACCGCCGGGAACCACCTATCGAGACGCGATAGATACCTCTCCCACCTAGCCTCGGTTACGACCACCGGACACCGCCATGGCGCCAGATCCTACACTCCCGCAGCGACTGAGGACTGAGAGACGTGCAAAGGCGAAACCTTGTGGTCATGCAGAGTGCTGCTCAGAGCGTCGGCCTCTCGTCCGGACGCCCAGGATCTCCGAGCACGACAGCTCAGTCTCTTCTCAAGCCGTTCCACCTACGCGTATGCCCGCTACGTTCTGGACCAAAACCAGTTCCTAGAGATAGGCCGGATAGAATGGAGTTTCAAACAAACGAAAGGTAGATCGTGAATTATCGACGTCTAGGCCGTGCAGGAATCAAAGTTTCAGAACTCTCGTTCGGTTCGTGGGTCACTTTTGGCCCACAGATTGGAGTAGGTGAGGCGACAGAGATACTCGGTTACGCGTACGAACAGGGTATCAACTTCTTCGACAACGCCGAAGCCTACTCAAGTGGCGAGTCCGAACGAATCATGGGAGCTGCCATCGCGCAACTCGGCTGGCCACGACATAGCTATCTTGTCTCATCAAAGTTCTATTGGGGTATCCATGACACCGTCAACGCCAAGTTCACCCTCAACCGTAAGTACCTCATCGAAGCCGTGAATGCATCCCTCGAACGATTCGGCCTCGATCATCTCGACCTGATCTACTGCCACCGTCCCGACGCCGAGACGCCCATCGAGGAGACCGTCTTTGCCATGCATGAGCTCGTCTCCGAGCATAAGGCTCACTACTGGGGCACATCCGAGTGGTCGGCTGACGAGATCCGCGCGGCGATCGCGGTAGCACGACAACATCATCTCCATGCACCAGTTGTCGAACAACCCCAATACAACATGCTTGAGCGGGCCAAAGTAGAGGTCGAGTACAAGCGTCTCCTCGACGAGGAAGGGATCGGCCTTACCACCTGGAGTCCTCTGGCCTCAGGTCTTTTGACGGGAAAGTATGCCAATGGTATTCCTGCGGGTTCACGTGCATCGCTGCCGGGCTACGAGTGGCTCCGAGAGATGCTGACCGACCCGAAGAGCGCTGCCATTGTCAAACAACTCGAACCGATTGCCAAGCGACTCGATGTCACCCTCTCCCAACTCGCTATCGGCTGGTGTCTGGCAAACCCGCAGGTTTCCACCGTGATCCTCGGCGCATCGAACCAGGCGCAGCTCAAGGAGAACCTCGGTGCTCAGGCTGCCTACGAACGGTTCACGCCTGAGATCCTCACCGATATCCGCACCATCCTTGAGGCTCGGTGAGTTAGACAACCTCGCGTAACAGAGCAACGCTGCTTGTGCGGACGCTACGTGCCGCACTTGCAGCGCTTTGCCCAAAGATCAACGATTCACGTGACGCGGGCAACCCCGTTCGTCAACCGATAGGTCCGCTGCGCGACGCCGTGCACCAGATCAAGACCGCCAATCGACAAGAACATCTCCCTACCCTTGCCGCTCATCCTTGCCAACAAGCAGTAGCGGCGAATCGTCCTCGTTGTCTTGCACCATTTGGGTGTCGGGTGATTCACTCATACTGTGGTAGGAACGACGAGGAGCTCCGACACTGCGCGATGCGCGGGATTCGCGGGTATTGTTGTGCTGGACTACAACAACGGTGTACACACGCCCCTCGGGTGACCATCGCCGCAGGAACGAGGCGTGTTGGATGCAGCACATCACCCGATTCCAGATCGAACGCGAACCCATCATCGCTGACTGACCAGACCGATTCGCCCTCTCTCGCGCTAGCGTCATAGGACATGGCGAGATTTCTCGTAAGTACCAGCCTCTCGGTCCATGCGGCCGTCGCCGAGATTACCCACGCGATGGAAGCGGCGGGCATGACGCTCTTTGCAACCATTGATCACGGAGAAAATGCGACCAACGTCGGCCTCGGCCTACCTGACACCGTCGTCCTCACTACTGGCAATCCAAAAGTTGGCACCGACCTGATCAGCAGCTATCCTGATCTTGCGTTAGAGCTCCCACCAAGATTGCTGGTCCGCGCAACACCGCAAGGTACTGAGGTTTGGTTGGCGAGCGTCGTCGAGAGTCTTGCGCGATTGGCGGGAGCTCCAAGCGACCCCGCCGCCGAGAAGATTGACGGTCGCCTGTCAAGTATCGTCACTGCCGCGCTCCACCCCGATTCCTAACGCCCTCGGACTCGTTGATCCAGAACAACAAAATCCTCGATTCTCTCGGGATCCCGTTCCTGTCGTGTCGGAGCGTAACGATGAGATGGAGCCGCGAACCTGGCCACGTTCGATACCGGCACCGGACGCTAGCAATGCACTACGCGCCTCGAACGTCTCCCTCGAATGCGATCGCAGCCTGCACTCTGCACTCTGTGCACGGTGCACGGTGCACGGTGCACGGTCACGACAACACTTACGACCCGGTGTTGAGCTTGGCCGGCAAGAGCTTGCCGACATCGAGGCCGTCCTCACCCAACCGTCAAGGGATCAGCAACGAACCGCCATGTAACCAAGGGTCAGGTACTCCACCTCAACCGTCACCTCGCCAAGACAAGCACGCAGTCGGTCGAGCACGTGATCACGGTCCTCAGAGCTCAGCGCGAGCACCTCGGACATCGTTGACATCAGTGCCACAAAGTCATCGGGCCCGTAGGTGAACGAGGAGACAAAATGGAGAGCCTCTGGAGGGGAAAATCCAAGATCCGCCTGCAGCAAACGTGCGAGGTTCCCGATCGTTGCCGTCAGGTCAGGGCGACGAAACAGTACTGGCAATCGGTGACTTGTCTCCTGGAAGATGACGGCGAGCTCCTTAGCAAGCTGGGCGTCTGCAATGGTGCCAACATTCCACCACGCGGCGAAGACACCAGTGCCACTGAGGAGGCGCCGGACCCGTCGCAGTGCTGAGGGACCTGCGAACCAATGCCAGGCCTGCGCACAGACAACGCCATCGAATGCTCGGCGCGGTCCGCGATAGTGTTCAAAGTCATTGGTCACCACGTCCACCTCACCGGCACTACGTGCTATCAGCTGGCGGGCCATGTCGCCATCTGGTTCAAGAGCGGTAACCCGTAGGCCACGACGGAGTAGCTCGCGTGTTGCGATGCCGGTGCCAGCGCCAACGTCAAGGACCGAGCCTCCCGCAGGAATGGCTTGCGCAAGCATCTCAAACAGCGCCTCGGGATACCCTGGACGCACCCGATCATAGGTCACTGCTGTTACCCCAAATTGCCTTCCAAAGCTGGTCACGGGATCACTTTAGCGCAGCAGCAGTTGCTAGGGTGAACCAGGTGACTGAACTTCGTACCATCCAGGATTTTTTGAACCGTCCCAATAGCGCGAGCTGGGGATCTGAACTGATCGAAGCACTAGCGGGCCGCCACCATAACGATGGGCTCTGCGCACTCATCAGTCTTGCAGATCCGGACCAGGCCTTTGTCCGCACGGGAGTCTTGGCAGGACTCCCAATACTGGTCAAAGACAATATCGACACCAAGGACCTTCCCACCACCGTTGGCTCTCTGGCCCTTTCGCTGGATCCGCCGCCCCGCGATGCCACAGTGATCGCCAAACTGCGGGCCGCAGGAGCTAACATCGTCGGCAAAACCAACCTCTCAGAATGGGCTAACTTCCGGGGTTTCGCCTCGGTATCGGGATGGAGCGGTCGCGGCGGCATTACTCGCAACCCGTACGATCCAGCACGATCGACCGGTGGGTCAAGTTCAGGCTCCGCCGTCGCCGTCGCTGCGGGATACGTGCCTGTCGCCATCGGCACAGAGACCGACGGTTCCATCCTCTGTCCGGCCGCCATGAATGGCGTGGTCGGCTACAAATCGACGGCGGGTGCCATTGACCGAGCTGGCGTGGCTCCACTCTCACGAAGCCAAGACTCGGTAGGCATCTTCGCCAATCGTGTCGCTGATGCTCGTCAGATCGCTCACCTCATCGTCGATCCACCCCACCAAGCGCTCCGACCCAACTTCGTCATCGTCGACTCGATGCTCGCCCAATACAACCCAAGGGTCATCGCCAATTTTGAAGAAGTCATCGCTCTCCTTGGTAAGAATGGGTATGCGATCTCGAGACTCAGCGCCGTTGAGGAGGGAACACTGGAACCTGATGAGGATGCAGAACTGATCGTCCTCGCGTACGAAATGACCGAGGATCTCGACCGATACCTTCGGGACCGCCAAGACCCCCTCACCAAGTCTCTCGCCGAACTCGTCGCCTTTAATGCTGCCCACCCAGAGGAAGAACTCCCTCTTTTTGGTCAGGAACTCCTCACCATGGGACTGTCGCATCCATGGGACGAGGTCACCTACCGCCAGGCGTTGACCACCAACCGAGAACAGACACGTACGGGACTGCAGGCGGCCATGAGTACGGCAGATGCCGACATTATTCTGGCACCGACGATGGGGGCGGCCTGGCTCATCGACACCATCAACGGTGATCCTTCCATCCCTGGATCTTGGTCTGCCGCAGCGGTGGCGGGTTACCCATCACTGACGCTCCCCATCGGCCTCCTCGGCCATCTGCCGATTGGCATGACGATGATCAGCCAAGCTCATACCGATCTGGCGTTGCTTGCGCAGGCCCAAGCCATCCAAGAAACTCTCGAGCGCAATCGAGGGGTGATCGCTCCTCCTCATCCTGAGTCAATGTGACATCGGCCACAACGTGGACCCAGCAGGGTCCTGCGATACAATGCCTAGCACGCCCCAACGAGCACCGTCGTTGGCCAAATAGCGTCGTTGGCCAAATAGTGTCGCTGGCCGAACACAGAGCCAAAAGACACTCCGATGGAAGGATTGCTCCTCCGCGCGGTTGTAACGAGCATGACCAGCATCAACGTCGTCCGTAGCCTCTCCGTTCCCCTTTCGGTCGCGTGGGAGGAGCTTGCCGCTATCGACCACCATGTCGAATGGATGGCCGATGCCGTTCGTATCGACTTTGTGACCGACCAGCATCAAGGAGCAGGCACGCGATTCACCTGTCTCACCAAAGTCGGACCGCTCAAGACTAATGACCTCATGGAGATCACGCGTTGGGATGAGGGACACGCCATTGGGGTACACCACAAAGGTCTGATCACCGGTGAAGGTCTGTTAGAGCTTCGCGAAGCCGCCGATGAAACCTGTCTACTCTCCTGGAAAGAAACCCTCCACTTTCCTAAAGCGATTGGTGGGGCCCTTACGGCCAACCTCGCCCAACCGATTCTCACCAAAATCTGGAGAGGGAATCTGCAGAGATTCGAGCAGTCGGCCATTCGACGGCTAGAATCGAACAAGCCATGATCAAAGCCAAGCGACGACCCAGAGATTTTGCCCAGCGATCTTGAGGCGCGTTTTCGAGCGCTCTCGCACCGGGCGCCCGTCGAGCCGGAGCGTTCAGTCGATGATGACGTCTCCTCAATGGCCGACCTTCTTGAGCGCGCTGGCTTCTATCACGGTCAGATTGTCCAGACGATCGTCATCCCGGCCCGCGATGCGCGTTTCCTCGAACCCACAACCCCACTCTCAGCACAGACAAAACGCATAGCCGATTCGTTGGGGGGTCAGCTCTATACGCACCAGGCGCTCGTCTACGACCACGTCCAGCTTGGGACCAACGTGGTACTGGCAACACCAACCGCATCAGGCAAAACCCTCGCCTTCGTGTTGCCAACGCTTGAGCGGCTCCTCCGGGACCCACAGGCGACCGCTCTTTTTCTCTACCCCACAAAGGCGCTCGCCTACGACCAACTCGAGCGTCTACAGGAGCTCGACCGGAGCCTTGGTGGATCACTTCGCCCCGCCGTCTACGATGGCGACACGCCAACCAGCGAACGGGCAAAGATTCGAGCAAATGCTCGCATCATTATCTCAAACCCACATGGCCTCCATCTTTACCTTGGCTGGCATGCGAGTTGGGAATCCTTCCTAGCCAACCTCAACGTCGTGGTGATCGACGAGGCCCACCACTACGTCGGCAGCCTAGGCGCCTCATTTGGGGGTCTGCTATGGCGCCTGCAACGGCTGACAGCTCACTATGGTGCCCGACCGGTGCTCATCGCGGCCTCCGGGACGATCGCCAATCCACAAGAACACCTCGAGACGCTCACCGGTCTGCCCTTCGTGGTGGTGGATCAAAGTGGCGCCAGCCAGTCCGCACGCACGATCCTCTTCTGGGATTGCACCCGAGACCCCAAAACACCTCCCTCAACGCAGGCCGCCTACCTCACTCGTCATCTCGTGCGCATGCGTCGCTCCGTCGTCGTCTTTTCCAACACTCGCGCCCAGGCGGAGTACGTCGCGATGGCAGGTTCCGATCGAAGCCACCGCATCTTGCCCTACCGATCTGGCTACTCTCCGGAGATGCGCCGCCGAGTCGAACACGAACTACGCTCGGGTGCAATCCGCGGCGTCTCAGCCACCAGCGCTCTCGAACTTGGCGTCGATATCGGTTCCCTTGATACTGTCGTACTCAATGGTTACCCAGGTTCTATCTCATCACTCTGGCAGCGCCTTGGCCGGGCCGGCAGGACCAACCTTGACGCTCTCGGCATTGTGATGGTCGGCGGGGATCCGATCTCTCGTTCACTCCTCGCCAACGCCAGCGAACTCCTTGAGCGCAGCCCAGAACATGCCATCGCCGCCTCCGATGACACCGACATCCTCACCCGCCATCTCCTCCTCGCGGCCGCCGAACTGCCCCTGAGCGAGGAGTCAGTGACTGATGGCCCCGGGGCCAGAGCCGCTCTTGCCGATCTTTTGGGTCGTGACCTTCTGACCCGAGACGGAGTTCACTATCGCTCCACTCGACAGCGCCCCCACCTCTCCACTCCATTCATGGAACGAGAGGCCAGCTACGAGATCCACTTTCAAGGCACACGCGATCATCGCACAGTGGAACGTATATCGATCCGCCAGGCACTTCGTGAGGCTCACAAGGGAGCTGTCTTCCTACACTTTGGCACCCCATTTCGAGTGCAGCGCGTCGATACCGAGCATCGACAGATCTTCTGCATTCCTGAGACCGATGGCCATCATACGCAGCCAACGCTGTTTCGGTCGCTCTCTCAAGGAAGAACGCTTGAGCGCCTCGAGCCCCATCCACTACTCGCAATGGAACGTATCGAAGCGCTCGTCGTAGAGCAGGTGACGGGTTACAAGGAGTTTGACCACCAATCGCGTCAAGTGGCCAAACGCAAGGTTGCCAGCCCCGTCATCTCAAGCCCGGCCGAAGCCGTCGTGATCACCTGTGTCGACCCCATCTATCTCGGTATCGAACCTGAGGAATTCTTCGCCGCGCTCCACGCGCTTGAACACGCGCTCACCAAAGTACTACCCCTGTTGACCAACGGAGGTACCTCTGATCTGGCAAGCCTCACCCTCCGCAACGGCGACGAACCATCGATAGTGATCTACTACCTCACCAAGTCACACCCATCCGCGATGATCACCAAAGTCATGGAGCATCTCGGCGAGGCGCTCCATCTCGCCGAGCGCATGATCACCGAATGTTCCTGTGCCAACGGATGCGCCTTCTGTGTCCTTGACCCCCGGTGTGACGACGAGGTGATCGACAAAGACGCCGCGATCAGCCTCTCCGGATCCCTCCAAAAACTACTTCACCATCCCGGGCCACCCACGCGAGGCAGCGACGACTGAGTTATCTTGTACGAAGCAAGACCACAAGCGCTGCCCAGAGATGCCAGCGAGCTGTACGCTGCCCCCCAACCATCGCGCGAGTCTAGGAAGAGACTCGTACCGACGAGGGCGCGGAATCGCAGTAGGAAGAGAGCTCGCATCGAAAACACGAAGGCGTCTTTGCTCTGCAGATGCGCCTGCCGTGCAGGATGAGTTGCAGCGAGAACGAACCCCACCGAACCTGGGGAACGAGCCCGCAAAGATCCTGTTCGATCGCCTCGGGAGTCTGCGCATTGCTCAGACCCAGTCGGTTGGACAGCCGACTGACATGGGTATCGACAGGAAGCCCCGGCAGACCAAAATAGACGGACCGAACAACATTGGCCGTCTTGCGTCCCACCCCAGGGAGGGTGGTAAGCTCCGAAAGCTCGCTCGGGACCTCCCCCCCATACTGGTGGGCAATCCGATCCGCAAGTGCGACCACATGACTCGCCTTGGTGCGGTAGAAGCCGGTCGAGTAGATGAGCTGTGCTACCTCGTCGACCGCCGCCGAACCGAGGGCGTCGGGCGTTGGAAAACGTGCAAAGAGCGGCTGGGTAACCGAGTTTACTACCGCGTCAGTCGTCTGAGCTGAAAGCACCGTAGCAACCAGGAGCTGGAATGGGGTCTCGAACTGGAGCGCACACAACGTTTTTGCATCGCCTGGGTAGAGGGCATCAAGCTGCTTAATGATCTGCTCAACCTGTTGTCTTCCCACCGATGTGACCCTCCCCTACCCTCGCCTACGTTAGCCTAGTACCATGGCCCATCTTGATGTACGCATGCTCAACCCTGACCGCCATCTTTCTTCCATCATCTCACTGGCGCAAGAGGTTGAAGCGGTGGAGCATCATCGAGCACTTGCCGACCACCGCTGGATCGACCTCACCAACCACCGTGCAGAGAGCCTCGAATCGCTCGTCGTCGTCGATCTAGATACCGATGTCGTAGCCGGTCTTCTCACCCGTAATGCGACGAACAAGGGAATCGAGTTCGAGCTAGCCATCCGCCCCAGTTACCCCTATGGACTCGTAGTCCAAGAGCTTCTCGATCGAGCGCTGGGCGATTCCACCATGCCTGCAACCCAACGGGTGAGCCTCTGGATCCCCAACCCCAATCAGGAGCGTGACCGCCTCTATCGCAGTCTCGGCTTTCATGCCGATCGCGAAGTGCTCCAGATGCGACGAACCCTTCCCTTCGAGGGACTCGTGCGCTCCACGACACTCAAGTTTCGAACCTTTCAACCCGGCGTAGACGAGGCCGCCTGGCTTAGCGTCAACAACCGAGCCTTTGAATGGCACCCAGATCAAGGTGACTGGGATCTCGCCACCCTACGCGAACGAGAGGGTGAGCCGTGGTTCGATCCCAACGGATTCTTTGTCGTCGATGATGAGACTCGCATGCAAGGGTTCTGCTGGACTAAGATTCACCACGACTGTCAACCTCCCGTCGGCGAGATCTACGTGATCGCTGTCGATCCAGAGGATGCCGGCAAGGGAATCGGTAAAGCACTGCTAGCCGAAGGCATGTACTACTTAGGAGAGGTGCGCAAACTCTCCTCCATCATGCTCTATGTCGAACGCAGCAACGAGAGCGCCCAAGGGCTCTACCAAAGCTACGGCTTCTCCATTGACCACGCCGACCGCCGCTACGTGCTTTTCCCGTCAACGAACGCACTCCCAGACGACCGCTGAGTCCCCTCCCACCTGGAGCCCACAAGAACCCGAATCACCACGTTGATGAAGACCAATGTGTCGATGATGCCTCAATGAAGCCAGGTAACCCAACGCTCAGCAGAAAAGTTCTCCAGCACCTATGAACGGTCTAACGACACGAGGCAACTCTTATGGGCAGCGCGTCCAAGGGCGTGTGGTGTCGACTAGCGTTGCGTGGTGTTGTTGGGTCTGCTGCGTCCTGGGGTCAGTGGTGATCGCTGTGCACGCTGGTGTGAGCCAAGTCAGCACACCAAGGCTGGATCGATCACGAGCCAGGGCTCAGCAGCCTTGGCCACACAGGTCTGAATAACGAGCATGGACAAAGGAGTTCGCGATGGACAGAACCGATGAACAAGAGTTCACAGAGTACTTCGAGCACCAACGCGGCTTCCTAGACACCGCCAGTATCGGCCTACTACCAAAGGCAACAGCCGCCAGCCTCCACATCGCGATCGACAACTGGGCTACCGGCAAGGCCCGATGGTTCGACGACTGGCTTGGCAAAACTGATATCGCTCGTAGTCTTTTTGCCAAGATGGTCGGAGCGGATGAGCAGCTCGTTGCCACCGGGCCATCGACCTCGGTGATGGTAGCGCTCATCGCCAACGCACTGCCGGCTGGCGCGCGCGTCCTCGCACCAGCCATTGAGTTTACGTCAAACCTCTACCCCTATCTCGTACAGGCGGATCGGGGCATCGAGATCATAACGGTTGGCGAAGATGATCTCATCGATGCTATCGACCACTCGGTTACCCTGGTAGCTGTATCAGCAGTCCAGAGCGCCAGTGGGCACGTTACCGATTTGGAAGCGCTCAAACAGCGGGCCAAGCGAACTGGAGCTATGGTGGCGGTGGATGCCACGCAGGCCACCGGCTGGCTTCCTCTCTCTATTGACGGCCTCGATGCCATCGTCAGTTCCGGCTACAAGTGGCTACTGTCCCCTCGTGGCACGGCCTATCTCGCGCTCTCTCAACGTCTTGGGGCCATGATCAAGCCGCTCTACGCTAACTGGTATGCCGGTGACAATATCGCCAACTCCTACTACGGAACCCAACTCCATCTCGCCAAGAGTGAGCGCCGCCTCGACCCCTCTCCTGCATGGCTCTCGTGGATCGGAGCAGCAGAGTCGCTTGCACTCATCGATCATCTCGGGATCACCGCAATCTATGACCACGACATCGCTCTCACCACCGAATTTCTCACTCGGCTCGACCAACCTCTGCCGGAGAGAGCATCAGCGATCGCCTCGCTCAAGCTGGTAAAGCCCATCGATCCAACCTCCCTTCCCATTACGGTATCCATGCGTAGCGGTCGTCTGCGTATCTCCTTTCACCTCTACAACACCGCCGACGATGTGGAACTTGCGGTCAAAGTTTTGCGAGGTGCGGTTGTGTCGGATGAGGACCGCTGACGATGAGGGATCTTGAGCATTGACCAGCATCACGGATCTTGTGATAGCCATGTGGCTCACCTTCCACCGCGACGATTCCGATACCGCGCGTAGCTCCTTGATTCACAGCCCGCCCCTCCGCGGACCAAAGGTACCCTGCACTGCCGCGTTCGATCCACTACAGGAGAACGGTCGATCCGCGTCCGCTCGGATGGTACCATGCCATGGTCCTATCTGGATGCCCTCTGAACCTCCTAGCGCACGAGAAAGTGCCAACCGACCCAGGCCCATCCGAGGGTCAAGACGATCGCTCCAATGGGCCGCGTGCGCAACGCCGCAACAAGATCACTCAGTCGATGCCCCCGGATGTGGGTAACCACCGCCATCACTACCACCCCCGCCGCGATGAACGCCCAGATCGCTAAACTCAGGCTCCGCATATCGCCAACCAGACACCAAGACCGAGCCAGGCAACAAAAAGAATCACCCGTGCCTCGATGCCGTAACCGAGCGCGCCATTGATGATCGATGAGATCGTCGGATGGGAGGGTCGCGCACCTCCAAACAGGTTGAAGAGCTCAAGGGTCAGTACCGCCAAGGCCGCGGGCGACCACGTCCATACGGCCACCCTGTCAAAGGGGCGCGGAGCTTCGTGTTGCACCTTGCGAAAGAAGACGACGACAACCACAGCAATGGCGATACCCGTCAACACCTCCGCTCGGCGGGTAAAGGTATGGCTCTGCGCCTCTAGATACGTCCATGTGAGCCCAAACGCCCCACCTGCGAGTAGTAAAATGGTGTGCCGCAGCCTCGCTCCAGCTGCGAGTAGTCGAAGAACACGCCGCAACCTCATGAGTAGCTTTGCCCCACCTGTGAGTAGTTGGATGGAGCGTCGCAGCCTCATGCGTCGCTTCGCACCAACTTGGAGCGCATCAAAGCAAGTCCAACGACGGTTGTTCCAAGCGCCACGAGTGAGAACACCATGGGCACGAACCCATCAGCGCGGTGTAGCACCAGAAAGCCCAAGAGGACAAGGAGCACAGGAAGAATGAGGACTCCGCGCATTCGATAACCCAGTTGATGGAGCCGTGCTGCGTCGTAGGCCGCAATCCGCCCCTCAAGTTCGAGATCAAAGCCAGAGAGGCAACCAGCAGACCCTGCCGCTGCACAGTTGGCACACTGTGCGCCACAGCCATCGGTAGCTTCGGGTTCGCGCTTGGCCCTTGAACCAATCAGAACAGCTGCACCAACGATGAGTCCGGCGACGAGTCCACCAAGCGCTACCATCATAGAGTCCAGTCCCAAGAGTTTCAGGCAAAGGGAGATCATGCCGGCAAAGAACGCTCCGATCGCAATCGCCCAGACAAACCTGACCAGCACCATCCGATGATAGAACGTCCTGGCTTGGTGCTTGCTAAAAGATTGGGTCACCTAGACTATTCTACCTCCCTGATCCTGCTGTCAGAAACTCGACGTAGGATGATGGATCATGGGCATCGCGACCACTCAAGCCGCTCTTCATCCCTCAACGACACAACTGCAAACGACGACGTTCGTTATCGTCGATACCGAGACCACTGGTGGATCTGCGAGCTATCACCAGCTGACTGAGGTGGCTGCGCTCAAGGTCTGCGGCGGACACGTCATTGGCCACCTTCGATCGCTCATAGTGAACCGCTTGCCCATACCTGCCATGATCGTGACGCTCACCGGTATCACTGATGCGATGTGTTGCGTCGCACCGGAAGAGCTAGAGGTCCTACGGGCCTTTACGTCCTTTGTCGGCGACGCAACCCTTGTGGGCCACAACCTGCGCTTCGACCTGAGTTTTCTCAACGCTGCCCTCTCCCGTTCGCATGCTCCCTCGCTCAACACTACAACGATCGACACCCTGAGCCTCGCACGTCGTCTACTCCAGGGCGAGGTCGAGAACTTTAAACTTGCGACTCTTGCCGAGTACTTGGGCCTTCGTCGACCAAGCCATCGAGCCCTTACCGACGCATTGACCACGACTGACCTCCTCCACGAACTCATCGGTCGTCTCGGCAGCATCGGCATCACCACACTTGAGGATCTCGATCGCTTTTGTCCAACGAAATCATCACGTCATGATCTCACCCGTGCATGACCAACGTGCTTTCCCAGGAGAAGGCCGACTCTTTTGGACCGTTCATTGGGGTGCCGATTCCCGGCAAGGATCTCACGGAGGTTCCTGGTTGAGCAGCGACCTACGGATTGCTGGCTGCGTCCATGGATCCAAAGGAGGAGAGCAACCTGGTGGTAACGGCACTCGAAGATGCTGGCTTCCTACCCTTTGGTCGCACCAACGCCCCCACATTTGGTGTGATACCGGTAGCTGAAAACCTCCGCTATGGCGTCACGGGGACCCCAAGGAATCTTGAGCAAACACCGAGAGGGTCGAGCGGCGCTAGCCCAGATGGCACCCCTAGTCCATGGCAACGATAGCGCTGCCTCGATCAGGATTCCTATGTCACGCTGGGGCTTGGTTGCTCTCAAGGTCTCTCGATGGAGGGTACCCTCCGGGAACTCCTCGTGGAAAGGGGAATCGGTCGAGGGGGTGTTGATCCGTGACGTGAGCGATGTGGCGCTGGTACTCGATGAGATCGCCGGCCCGGATCCTCTCGGGTGCTCCGCCACCCCGGCCATTTGCCAGTGCCATCAAGAGCGATGTCAGCCCGCTTCACAACGCTCCGTTACCAAGGCACCGCTTGGCGTCGAGGTTGACCCTCCAAGTGCATCGAGGCGACGACGTCGGTCACCCGGGGACTCGAGTCGCTCAGGCACTTGACTCAGACAACAGCCTTTGGCGACGCTGACGAGTTCCTCGGGCGCTTCTTGCAGGTAGTCAAGACCCGACTTGTGGAGAATCGTGAAATTGGTTGGACCAGAACAGACGGGTTTATTCAACAAGACCGAGAGGCAGCCGAAGCGGTTTCAAGCCTTGACTACATGCGATCTGTTGCCGACCTTGTGCGGTGGATTCGTACGTTCCTGGAACCATAGGGGGCGGGCGCGTTATATGCTCATGGTCCCAACCATGTCGATCCTGCCTCCACTGCCGGTTCGGGGTTCGAAGGGCTCCACAATGGTGAAGCGACCTCAAGCTCGTCCCTGACCGTCTTCCAGATAACGGTCTTTACCGCGCCGACTTCGATATGACCGATCAGCCGGCACTCTTCCTTCTCGCAAACCTCAGCGTCACAGGGGTTCCAGCTGTTGGCCCAACCCTTCGACGAACTGGCGCCGCTCGCGCTGAGCACGCAGCTCAAGCGAGCACTCGGTTAGACGACCCGGTCACTTCCAGAACGCTTGGGGACGCGTAGGGCAGAGCGGGTTTCAATCAGATGGATTCGCTGCCTCGTCGCCTTGGAGTCCCTGGGTGGGGGTGGGGACGTTCGCACGCCGCTCGACCTCCGCTGCTCTGATGGCGTGATGGGGGCGGCCGAGGACGAAATAGAGCGCCCCGATGATCACGATGATGGTGATCACCAGAATGGTCAGCCAGTCGAAGTTAAAGAGTTCGCCTCGGGGTGAGTTCAGTCCAGTTGGCGCGATGATGTTCACGATCATGCCGACTCCGTAGATCAACCCCAAGACCGCGACGAGGTACCCCCATCTGCCAAGCTGGAAGGAGCCCTCGGCTTTCCAGCCACGCAACCTGGCGATGAGATAGGCGAGCACCACCATTTGGAACGAGATGTAGATACCCGACACACCGAAGCTCACGAGTGCCGTCAGCGCGTTGACGTGGGCCGGATAGACGATAAAGCCGATGTGAATGGGCTTTGTGGGCGTGAAGTGCACCAAGAACGAGAGGAGTTCGGGGATGATAGCAGCGAGGAGAATTGCGGCCACTGGGGTGCGACGCCGGGGAGAGATACGCCGCAGAACACGGTGTCCTGGTACCGCCCGATCTCGGGCATAGGAGAACACCAAACGAGCACCCGCACCCTGGACGGCCAGACCACACGAGAAGAAGGCGAAACAGATAATGAACAGAATGAGATCTTGGAAGAACTTGGCGGAGATGGCACTTGAGAGGATTGCCGGAACGCCTTGGGTTGCGGCCAGGGCAAAACCCTTGGGGCCAGAAGGAATCGCAAGGCTGAGCGCACCGACCAGAATCATCGAGACGATACCACCGAAGATGAGAGCCGAGACCATTGCACGAGGGACATGGCGTGACGCATCCACGACCTCCTCAGCGACATCACCAGCGCTTTCAAAGCCATAGAAAATGTAGACCGGTCCGAGCACCGCGATCAACGCGGCCCCTGCCCACCAGTTGCCGCCGAAGTTCACCCCGAGCGGGCTGGTCTTGAGGTGGGTCGTTCCCTGGGTAGTGAAGAGATAGCCGAGTGAGTGATGGGTGGCGAAAGCGAGCAAGATGATTGCCAGCCCCACGGTCCCGAGTACCTCGAACCACGTTCCGATCCTTGAGATCGACCCGAGGAACTTAACGCCGTAGACATTGAAGAGTGTCTGACCGGCGAGGTAGAGGGTGGAGATGAGCAAGATGGTGTTGGGGGAGGCTCCATTGAGGTGGGTGCCGAAGAGGTTGTTAACGAGATCGGCAAAGTAACTGGGAACACCGGTGTCGACGGAGGCCACCGTGATGATAAGGGCCCAGCCATACATCCACCCGACCCACCAGCCGTACCCCGAGCCCATGAGACGTTTGCTCCACTGAAACAGGGCACCCGCGATCGGATAGCTCGATCCAAGCTCGCCGAAGATGAGGGCGACAAAGAGCTGGCCGATCACGACGAGAGGGATCAACCAGATAAATGCGGGCCCCCCGGTACCAAGGCTCAGTGCGTACAGCGAATAGATGCCTACCACGGGTGACAAGTAACAAAAGGCAACCGAGAAATTCTCGAACAGAGTCATGACTCGAGAGAGTTCTTGATGATAACCCAGCTCGTTGAGCCGAGCTTCGTCGCTCTTTGGTACCGGCGTATCGTTCGCTTCCACTGTTTCCCCCAAGGTCACGGCACTGCTACCAACCTTAGCGTTGATAATGAGCGTGGATGATCAGAATCGGAGATTTTTGTAGATTTTCTGAAATAAGCGGAAATCTAGGACCCAAATCATCTGGAGTGAGTCGTTGCATATAGCGGCGATCTTCGCGTGGAGTCTCGCAGGTTGTAGTTTTGCTTTATGGCTGTTCTTCGAGCCTTTCTGTTTGCCACTGAATCGCTTGTTGGGTCGTTGCAGTCTTTTGCGCAGCTTGGCATGGGCCTTTGGCCCGTCGATCTTCTCTCCGCTCGAGAGCCTAGCGAGGGTCGTGACCCCTAGGTTTAGGCCGATCTAGTTGTGCGTCTTTCGGTAGGGGCTGGGTTCTCTCCCTCAATCGCGAAGCTGAGGGGGCACTGATCTGCGCGCCTTGAGACGGCAGCCGAGAGCATACGTCCATCACAACGAACTCGCTCTGACATACGAATGTATCCGAGTTTTGGCATACGGACTCTATTTCATCAACCCCAAACGCTCCGCTTGACAACGTAAAAGCGTCGTGGACGCCCTTCTTTTTGAACTTTGGGTACCGGCTTCTACATGCAGGGAAGCTAGCAAATGAAGCACCCAGGTCAATCAGTGCCTCTTCGAGAGCACCCTTACTGACCTCCATCATCGGCGGGAACCGCTCACGTTTGATGCTGTTGAGCTCACGGCTGAAGGTATATTGGCTAGGAGCAGGTACTGACAGGTCGATCTTGTGGAGTTCGTGGTGCTCTTTCCAGCGAGCTAGACCCCAGTTATAGGCGAATCGAGCTGTCTCAGCTGCTCGCGCGAGACAGTTGGCCTGCTTATTGTTACGCTCTAGCCTTATTTTGTGGGCGGTGATCATCTTTGAACAACTTCACCCTACAACTGCATCTCGAACTAGCGCACTTCTGACCTCCACACCTACATGTATAGAACATTAGTTCAGATATGGGGCTCCTGTTCATAGCCCTATCCAGGCTGGCGCGCAACTAAGTCGTCGAGATAGGCCCCTGCCTGTCCGCTTGTGAGCGTCAGCATGGCACGATCAACCCCTTCGGCGATAGTAGTCACCAGGTCAGCGGCGTAGAGGGCTGCACCCGCATTTAACGCCACGAGGTCGCGTCGCGCGTCGCAGATGCGTCCATGCAAGATGTCGTGAAGAATGCTAGCATTCTCCTTTGCATCTCCGCCCTGAAGCATCGCTAGGTTCGTTGGCTGAAAACCAAACTCACTTGGCTCAATGGCATAGGACTCCACCTCTTGCCCAGCTCGCACCTCCCATACTCGGGTCGGCGCCGTCAAACTGACCTCGTCCATGCCATCGTCACCAGACACGATCAGGGCATGCTGCGAACCCAAAGCAAGGAGCACATTTGCCATCGTTGGCGCCAAACTACGGTCAAAGACGCCGACTAACTGATACCGCGCCCGCCCCGGATTGACGAGAGGTCCAAGAAAGTTGAAGGCGGTAGGAATCCCAAGGGCACGTCGGATCGGTGCAACCGCCGCCATCGCGGGATGAAAGCGAGTCGCCAAGGCAAAGCCAAACCCTGCAGTCTCCACCATGTGAGCGACCTCATCAGCATCGAGACCAACATTGATTCCAAGTTGCTCGAGTACATCAGCCGAACCAGTCTTGGAACTCGCGGCACGGCCACCATGCTTGAGCACCCGAGCGCCAGCGGCACTCGCCAGCAGACCCGCCGCGGTCGAAACATTGATCGTCCCCTGGCGATCTCCACCCGTTCCACAGGTATCGAGGATTTCGCCTTCGACAGGAACGGTGACCATATGCGAGGCCATCGCTCGGGCAAACCCGAGTAACTCCTCAACCGACTCCTCTCGTTGACGAAGCAACACCAAAACGCCCGCAACGATCGGAGCTGGTACCGCACCATCGAAGACGACTTCAAGCATCTGATTCGCCTCGCCCTCGGTGAGACGTTCCCCCTGCATGAGGCGGCCAAGGAGAGCAGACCAAACGAGCTCAGCACCTGGATCGGCAACAGGAGTAGACGGTCGCACCGGCACTCCAGTCGGCGCAGCAAGGGTCGAAGCGGCATCAGCATGCGAGTTCACGGGATCAGGCATGTGCCTATGCTAGACGCGGGTGCTGAAGGACTCATCTCTCCCAAGAAGCTTTAGCAGAGCTGCTTCGCGGAGCGGTCGAGCAAGATGAAAGCCCTGGACCTCAGGCACGCCGAGCTCCTTGAGGACGTCAAGGCAAGCTTGGTCACCCACCCCCTCCGCCACCACAGAGATGCCAAGCTCGCCCGCGAGCGCTGTGAGACCCGCAACCAATCCCCGATCGCCACCAGTGCCGAGGTCCTTGACGAACTGCCGGTCGATTTTTACAATATCCACCGGCATAATCTGCAGATGGCGAAATGACGACGTTCCGACTCCGAAATCATCCAATGCAATCAAGAAACCTTCGCTCTTGAGACGACGCATCATGCGCGCGATCCGGTCAATCAGCAGATCAGAGAGCTCAGTCTCTGTCAACTCGATGACCACCATGTCACGCGGCACGCCAAGCCGATCAGCTAACTGGCAAAAGTCCTTCACCGTCCGTCCCTCAGCAGCATTGACACCACTCAGGTTGACAGAAAGGCGCATCTGACCAGCCAGTCCAGCCGAACGCCAACGTGAAAAACGCGTCAGCGCTTCAGCACGAACAAAGGCATCGAGCTGGTCCATCAGACGGTACTGGAGCGCAAGCGACAGGAATCGACCCGGCAATAGAAGGCCTTCGGTGGGGTGCTGCCAGCGCACCAAGGTCTCGGCTCCTGTGACCGACCCGCTCTGGGTAGCAAAAAGCGGTTGGAACCGAAGTAGCAGAGCACCGCCACGTTCATCTCCACGCAACACCCGCACCAGATCTGGGCCTAATTCGATCTCGACCGCATCCTGGGTACCGCGATGCAAGTGCAGTAGATCCGGACGCCGACGTGAGAACTTATCCTGATACATCGCCGAATCAGCGGCTGACATCAACTGGTCCAGATCGACCGTCGTCGTGGATCCCGTCGCCATGCCGACCGCAGCAGTCACCCGTAGCTCAATCGTACCGACCGTTATTGGGTTGAATGAGATCGCCGCCGCGAGGCGGTCGGCTAATTGACGGATCACTCTGCTCGAATCCATCCCAATGACAAGTACCGCAAACTCGTCCCCACCGATCCTGCCAACGACATCGAGAGGACGCACACTCGTTCGAATGCGATTCGCCACCTCAGTTAAGACTCGATCCCCTATGGCATGACCAAACTGATCATTGACAACCTTAAGACCGTCAACGTCGATAAAGAGAACTCCGACTAGCTTCTCCTCGTCATCATCGAAATAGGCGTTAGCATGCTCAAAAAAGCCCGCGCGATTGTTGAGCCCGGTCAGGGGGTCCATATGTGCCAATTGGCGCACTCGCCGGCGCTCGACGTTGCGTTCTTGAATGTCGCGAACCGCCAGCAAGGTGCCAGTGACGCCGGAGGCTGCATCAATAAATCGACGCCGATAGGACTCCGTCACAAACGTTGATCCATCCAGGCGCAGGCGCTCCTCTTCTTCCACCTGTGCGCCTTGATCGGAGAGGGTCCTCAAAGGCTTGCTTTCAAATTGAGAGGCCAACATTCCGCGCAAGGAGACGTTCTCCTCGCCTCCATGCAGCCGCGCAAAGGCTCGGTTGTGGAGGGTAATCACCTCCTCGTCGTCGACCAAAGCCACCCCGTCCGGCATAAAATCCAACACCTGTGATGCAAGTGCGGATCGCTCCTGACCGGCAACCACGAAACTAAGAGTCTGTCGTTGGGACACGATCGCACCCGCGAACCGGGCAAGCTCACGAATGGTCTGGAAATCTCGGAGAGAGAATCGATATGGTGAAGGGCTGAAAACGGCGATCAGTGCGACCAATGTCGCGGTCGTATCCACAATCGGAACGACGACCGCTGAATCGTTCTCCGTCTCCCCTCGAATCGATGCGATGGCCTCCTCGTCCGTGGTTGTCCGATCCGCTAACGAACCGATCAGCACCGCTACCCCAGTAGCCCCGACCCAGGCGAGAAGCCCGCTATGACGGTCGATGATGTCACCGGGTTGACGCATCGTCTCCCCAATGGCCGCAGCGACCCAGGTCGCATTCGGACGAACCTCGACCACGAGTGCACTATGAGCACCGGTTAGGAGGCGGGCCTCGCGTCCGATGTGCATCCATGGGACAGCAGTATCGCTGACGCTCAACAGCCTCTCTAGGAGCCGCTGATTGGTTCGAACACGTCGACTCAGCCAACGCCTCGATCGTTCCTGCCGATAACTTTCACTCGCCAATCGAATGGCGGGGGAGATCTGCTCAAGAAGGCGGTAATCGTCAGTCGATAGTTGTTCTAGGTCGATCATCGCAAGCATCAACGACTCACCAAGGCGCAGCAGCGTGAGCGAAGTTCCACGGATGCGAAGCAACCAATTGTTGGTGGCTCCAGCGACGACCGGTGGAGGCTCAAGGCCGACAAAATCGGCAAACTCCTTGCCACGAGCGGCCACAACAAGTCGCAACCTTCCGAAACCGGGCTCAACCTCCATGAGGGTAATCGGTGTTGCAAAGCGCTCGCACAGGACATCTAAGAGCTCCAGCAGTACCCCTCGTGAACCGAGATCACCTGCCAGGATACGCGAAATGTTGCGCATCATGGCGGCATCATGTGGCACACTCACCGAGGGTAGATTCGCAACAGAGGCGCCAATAACCGGGGAGTGATTGGCGTCTAGGCTCACCGCAACCGCATCCGTTCTTGCGAAACCGCACGCTTCATCGACACGTATTTTCTAAAAGAAAAACCCGATATAGGGGAAGAACTCACCCCAGCGAGCTGACCGTCGCTAGACGGGGCGCGACCTGGAGTATCGGTACCTGTTGGGAGATGGTACAGCCCAGCTAGACGGTTGTACCGGGCCGCAAGCGAACGAACCGTACGCAGCGTTAGCATCGGACGTCGCTGACACGCAAGGCACCTACCACGAGAGATACCCAACCGATCTATGCAGTAACAAACCCACCACGACCACGATCCTAGCAACAATTACCACTCCTTGTGTGCAGACGGTAGAGAATTGCCCAAGAAATCTTCAACATGTGTTGACCCACGGTAAAACCGAATGAGCAAAACACCTGCCCGTTCTTGTTGCTAAACTAAGTTCGAACCACGACCCAAGGAGCCATCGTTGGAAGTAGAACACCCCATGGATGCGCACAGTGGGAATCGTGTCCGAATCTAGCTATGTCTTCCGAGAGATCTCGGCGATCATTGGGTCAAGTGAGACGCTAGCGCAACGGATCGCGCGGCTCGAGGAACTCTGCATTGCGTGTTTTGATCAATCACAGTTCGTCGAAGGATTCGAATGCACTGACCCAGAGAGCTTCGCACCACTCGCCCTGAACCAACTTCGTGGCTATCAACTCATCGTTCCACGAGATCGCACCCGCGAAGCAAAGAAGCGAGACACCGCGCTTGCGCAGGCCTTCGTAGACGCCTACGCGCTCCTCATGCACCAGCACCAGGTTGAGCTTGACCAAAGCGGCGCCCTCCTCGAAGTCCACGCCACCAATCAGATGATTATGGCCCTACTAGGGTTAGATAAAGGTACGGCCGACTGGCAACGCGTCACAGAGGGAATTCTCGAACGGCTTTTTGGGGCTGAGGCGCACGTATTTGCGCTCACAGCCGCGTCCACAACCGCGCCAATTGCCGCCTGGGCGGCCAAAGTGGGTCAGAATTTACACTTTGCTGACCTGTTGGTCCATGGCGTCACCATCATCGAGAGGGACATGCCGTTACGCTCGGTACTAGTAGCCATTGACCGTGCAGCCGGATATGGAATGACAGTGAGTTCCACCACCCTGCGCAACTTCGATGCAACGCAGCTAGCCGTGCTCCAGGATTGCCTGCGCATCTATATCGCCGGCATTGCACTCTTCGGACAGGTTCAACAGCGACAGAATGAAGCCTCTCTTGCCTCATCGATCCTCTCCAACCTTGATATCGGAGTTCTGGGTGTCAACGAGGACGGTAGAGTCGTCTTAGCAAATCGCCAAGCGGGTGAACTTCTCGGCCATAGCCCCAGCGAACTCGTACGATCGCCGACACCGCTCATCGTCAGCCAGTTCGAAGAATACTTCTCGCTGCTCGGATCGCTGCCTACGCCCTGGCTCACCACAAATGCGCTGCTGCGAAAGCGGAGTGGCAAACCACAACCAGCATCGCTCTCCATCCGGCGTATCGAGACGGGACGCGATGTCAGCTACCGTTATCTCATCACCCTGGTCGACACCACGCGCTCGCACTTAGAGCTTGAGGAGTGGCGCTGGCATGCCACGCATGATCCGCTGACAGGGCTCTTGAATCGCAATGGGCTTGCTGGCGAGCTTCAACAACTCACTGATGCGTCGGTGATGGTCCTCTTCTTGGACATCAACCGTTTCAAAATCATCAACGACCTCCTTGGTCATCGAGGTGGTGATCGCGTCATAACGACCGTTGCTCAACGCCTCATCGCCGGAACCAAACCAACCGACATCGTCGCCCGAGTGGGTGGTGATGAGTTTGTCGTCATTGGAGCGGTGGGTACACCCTTCCGGGGACTCAAACGCGTCGCCCAACGTATCGTTGAGGCTATCACCTCCCAGCCTGTTGACATTGGGGACCGACAGCTAGCCGTGTCGGTCTCCGTCGGCGCCGCCCTCGAGACCTTCCACGGCAGCATCGATGCGCTCCTGGATCGCGCTGACCATACCATGTATATCGCAAAGCGGGAGGGGCAAAACTTACGCATTGCACATGGTGACGAGGAGAGGTTTACCACCGATACCCAACTCACCGACCCGAACCTCTTCGACTTCCTCCGTGCCCGTGACGCTAACCAAGTCGTCGCTGTTGAGATGCCTTGGGTACGACTCGCCGACGCAGAACTGGCTGGGGTTGACCTTTCGCTCACGTGGCAGGAACCTATCCAAGAGACACCACGCGACTACGCGATGCGCAACCACCTTCGCGATGAATATAACTGGCTACTTGTGCACCATCTCCTTCGACATCAGGCGGTTCGCGGACCCTTTGGAGTCTCGCCGCTGATGCCCAACCAGTACTTCATCAACCGGATCGAGCGCCTTTGTCAAACCGGGTACCTTAATCCGCGGAAAGTACAGCTCGTCTTTCGATCGATTGAACTCACCACCGATGAGGTGCAGGAGGAGGCGAGTACTGTCGCAGAGCGTGCCCAGCGACTCGGCATCAACGTCGCCCTACGTTGGCGATCGGGAGAGGGGGGCGAAGTCACAAACCTTGCCAAACTCCGTCCTGACCAGGTGCAGATCGATGTGAGCGATTGGGCCCATCGCCCAACGAACGCACGAACGATTCAAGCCATTGCCGCCTTTACGAACGCGCTCGAAACCCAGGTCGCCTTCCTGCATCCAACCACAAGACTTGTCGCGCTATTACAAGCTGACCAACTACGCGAACTCCTACCAAGTGCGCTCCTGGAGGGCCAAACCGGTGCAGTGCGTAGACATGTTGAGCCAACTACGCCAGACTGAGCGCACGCTGGTCGCATTGGCCTTGATCGAACGCGACTGTTCCGGCATCTTCGCCTACTTTTTGTACATGTCTGGATCAGGCTCTGTGCGTGAACAGGTACGTCGCTGCGAAGAGCGCCGCTTGAGCGTATCGCCACTAATGAAGGATCAATCCCACCAAAGGTCGCCCCTCAGCACACCCTGACCGATCAGGCCAAGTTGCACCTGAGTGGTTCCTTCCACAATGGTCAACTGCTTTGCATCTCGATAATACATCTCTGTTGGATGGTCCTGCATATACCCAGCCGCGCCGAGCAGCTGTACGGCGAGGGAGGAGGCACGGACTGCCATCTCCGTGGCGTAGTACTTTGACATGGAGAGGAAGGGAACAAACTCGCGGGTGAACTCACCTCGATCGGCCATCCAGGCCGCCCGGTACGTCAGCAGTCGAGCCGCCTCGATCTCCGTGGCCATCTTAGCGATCTCCCATTGAATCCCTTGAAAGTCGGCAATAGTATGGCCAAATGCACCACGTTCTTTGACGTAGTTCACCGCATACATGAGCGCACCCTCAGCAAGCCCAAGGCCGCGAGCGGCGACGATAGGGCGCATGGAGTTCAACCCGAGCATGGCAAGGCGAAAGCCACCGACCTCGCCGATCACATTCTCCCCTGGTACGCGCACTGCCTCGAGTAACAGTTCACCGGTGTCAACCCCCTTGACCCCCATCTTTTTATCGACCCGCGGTACCGAGACACCCTCAGCGCTCCGATCGACTATGAAGGCGGTGATCGAGTCATGGCGCCGAGAGTTGGGGTCTCCAGTCTTGGCAAAGACGGTATACCAATCAGCTTGGGCGACACCGGAGATCCATACTTTAGAGCCCGAAAGTATCCACCCTCCCTCCACATCGGGGTCAGGCACCGCACTGGTGCGCATGCCAGCCACATCCGAGCCTGCTCCCACCTCCGAGAGTCCAAAGGAGGCACGTTGTTCACCGCGGGCGATACCGGGAAGGTAGCGTTTTTTTTGCTCCTCGGAACCCGCGATCATGACCGGACCGGTGGGGAGTCTGGAGAGTAACAGCATCAACGCGGCGGTATTGGAGTACTTGGCGACCTCCTCGATCGCAATCGTCAGACCAAGTATGCCCGCCCCTGAACCCTCGTATGCTTCGGGAATGCAGAGTCCAAAAAGCCCTGTGGCACCGAAAAGCTCGAAGAGATCCTGGGGATACTCTCCGGTAAGGTCGATCTCCCGGGCTCGTGGAGCTACCTTCTCTTTCGCCAACTTACGCACCGTATCGCGAAGTTGGGCGAGATCATCATCGAACTCGAACTCCATCAAGCACCTCCCTTAGGCCATGGTTCCGACCACAAGAGGTCGGAGAAATCGTTTTATCGATCGTTCCTGAACCTAGCCTATTTGCCAGTCTGCCGCGAGCGACCGCTTGAGTTCATCCCCAAAACCAGTCTCGGCCTCATAGGCAGGATGGTGAACGAGCAGACGGACGTCGCGGTCCACAAAGGAGACGGCCGCCCTCTCGGGAAGGGAGAAACGCAGATAATGGACGGATGCAGTGACGTCGGGACGAGAGAGCTGTTCGGCGTGGGCTGGATCAATCGTCCCTGGCACGGCCACCTCGTCGACCATCAGTTCGAGCGACCGCTCTACGCCAGCTAGCTTTGGCAACCACTCTTCAAGCTCAGCTTTGGAGGTCAGCTCAACAAACAGCGTCGCGACAAGTTCATGTTCTCGAGGTATGAGCTCGTTATAGACATCAAGCTCGGCTTGGATATCCTCATCTCGCATCATTCGTTCCGCCCTGGCCATCTCCTGCACTTGAAAACGCATCGTCGCCTTGTTCTCAAAGACAACGGAGATCATGGTGCCGAGCGAGACGCGGCGTACTCGCTTGAGGTCGATCACCCCTTGGCGCATCTCGGCACGGACCTTCTCATAGGCGCGTAGATCTAAAATGTCGTTCACGGTGAGCGTTCGCATCATCCATTTCCTTTCAAGGGAGGTTGGGTATCGAGACCCATTAACTTTCTTACCAGCGAAATCGGGTGTTCGACCCTAACGCCCAGCGCCTCATCGATGGCGGTATTGGCCAAGTGGCAATCCCCGACGATCGTGGTCGCCTTCGTCTTGGCGATCTGATCGGCCAGGGATGCGGACATCCGTAGCGAGGAGGTGGCGTTCTCGCTTCGGTAGCCCCAGGTTCCATCGATACCGGAACACTTGGCAACGACCCGGACCTTGACTCCAAGCTTTTTCAACAGGTCACGTCCTTTAAGCCCCACGTTTTGGGCTTGCGTGTGACAAGCTGCGTGAAACACTACCTCCTCGTCAAGCTCGACGTTGCCTAGCGTCATCGAACGATCCTTACGCATCAGGTTCACCAAATACTCGCTTGGATCAAAGGTGTGCTGCGAAACTCTCTCCGACTGCTCACCTGGTACGTAGATGGGGTAGTCTCGCTTGACCACATAGGCACACGTTGGCTGCGAGACGATGATGTCTTTACCTTGCCGTACGACCTCATCGAGTCGTTCGACGTTCGCTCGCGCCTGTCGAGTGAACTCAGCGACATTGCCCTGGTGCAGCCAGGGTGCCCCACAACACTTGACACCTTCAGGCAACGAGCAAGCGATATCCTGGCTCTCGTAGACGGTGGTCACATCCGCACCGATCTGGGGTGCCATATACTCGATGAAACAGGTCGGGAAAATGGCCACCGTTGCCCGCGGTTCGCTGATGAATCGAGGCAACCGATCCTTGAACCAACGAGAAAAACGAACCTTGCCATAGGAGGGAAGCAAGCGTTGGCTAGACACACCAGCGACCTGCTCCATGACTCTGCGAATACCGGTGTTAGGACGCGAGACAATCGGATTCACCACCCCTGGCAACGCCTGATTGAGGGCACCGACGGTGTCGGTGCGTGCCAGCACCTGATCGGTGACCCGGCTCCGAAGATCTCGTTGATGATTAGCGGTACGGACCGCCTGCGCCCGCAACATCAGTCGTGGAAAATCAAGCGCCCATTCGTGCGGTGGGATGTAGGGGCACTTGACATAGCAGATCTTGCAGCCAAAGCAGGCATCCACGACGGCGTCCTGTTCAGCCGGGGTCAAGTCAGCATGCTGTTGATCCTTGGAATCGACAAAGTTAAACAACAGTGGAAATGAATCACAGTAGTTGAAACACATTCGACACCCATGGCAGAGTTCAAAAACCCGGCCGAGTTCCTCACGTAGATCCCCCTCGTCATAGTACTTTGGCTCACTCGGGTCATAGGTTGTCGTCATCTACTCCTACCTCATCTCCATCTCTCTGGCTTATGGTTCTCAACGACATGGAGACACCAATCATGGGGTGTCACCTTGCATCGTAGCCCTACCAAGAACGATCCACCGTTGTGACTTGTGACTCATCATCGTTCCCCACTGGTGGAGGAGGGCATGGTTGGCTGGTATCAGTTTGGTTCCTCTCAGCTTCACGAAGGCTCATCTCCTCACCGCGGTGCGACCGCACACAACCCAGGAGTGCCGGCCATCTTGATGCGGCCATCTCGATTCGGTTGTCTTGATTCAGCTGTCTTGATTCGGTGATCTTGATGCGGTCATGACGAGCGAATCGCCCTTTCCAGCAAACCCGTCTCACTTGGCTTTGGTCTCGGCCCATACCCCTCGTCTCCCATGCTGACGGATCACCCCATACGCAAACGCTACAGCGGTTTTGCCGCGCGCCAATCGTCCGCAGGAGGCTTCGAATCGCGGGGTAACCCTACGTCTCATTTTGCGCCCGTACACCCAGCTGAACAGCCTCGCAGTCCGCACTATGCCAACCGAAGGAGCAGCTGGAACCCACCACCAAACAAGGCATCATTGGCCGTCGTTGCAATAGCAGACATGGTGTCGACCGCTGGCGGGGATTGGCATCACCGCATCGATTAACGACGATCCAAGCCCCGCCAACACGTCTACGTTGTTCCATGCATGCAACGATGCCTGCCCAAGATTCTCAGGCAGACCTCAACAGATCAAGTCCGATTACGAGATCGACTCGAGTCCCTGGCCAAAGCGACCAGCATGGCTCTTCTCTGCACGAGCAAGGACCTCAAACCACTCTGCTACCTCGACAAAACCCTCATCGCGAGCCGTACGGGCAAAACCTGGGTACATCTCGGTGTACTCATAGGTCTCTCCTTCGATCGCGGAACGAAGGTTGTCCTCAGTTGCTCCCACCTTCGCACCGGTGACTGGGTCACCTACTTCAGCGAGGAAATCGAAGTGGCCGAAAGCATGTCCCGTCTCACCCTCGGCAACCGAGCGGAACAACGCGGCAACGTCGGGATAGCCTTCGACATCGGCCTTCTGGGCAAAATAGAGATAACGTCGATTCGCTTGGCTCTCACCAGCGAACGCCTCCTTCAAATTCTCGGCGGTCTTTGACGTCTTCAGCTCAGCCATGAACTTCCTTTCCTGTCTCTCGTAGCAAGCCAGCCCCTCGAGTGCCACTGCACCGAGGGCCAGTATTGACCATCAGCATGTTGTATGATCAGCTCCATGCCCATGAGGGCGGCATCATCTAGAATCATTCCACCTTTGGAGATTGTCAAAACACGCTGACCGCTCCATCCTAGTCTTTGCGAGAACTCTCTCACCCACCTGGTGGGCGATGTTCATCTCAACGTCCGTGACCACCAAAGTTGGCTCCTCATGCAGCAGGTGTCGTGGTCTCTAATGGCAAAGACATCGTCACCAAGCCACATAGATGCTAAGTTGTCACGATGACCAACGGAGCCCTATCCAACACCCGCATCATGATCAGCCTCACTGCTGGTGTGTCGATCGAAAAAGAACCGCTGGGAACGATGAGCCACCCCCTCGTCTACATCATCCCCAACCACAACACGGCCTCCACCGACGAACCGACCGGCCCTCCACTCATGGGCCCCTATTGGGACCCGAGGAGACCCTCCCGACTAACCACGCCACGACAACCTCGCAACCAGCCAGTTCCTGGCCACCAGCACAGCGGTGCTGTCGTTATCGCCCAGTCCAAGGGTGCCCCGATCTCATTTGGCCAACCCGAACCGGGTGTTGCTGAGGGAATCGAGATCCGACGATGACAACAGTGGCGGTCCTCGATGTTGGCTCGAGTTCGCTGCGGGCCTCGCTCGTCGATGAAAGGTTGGTGGTACTTGCCAGCTACGCGACCCCCTTGCAACTCCTACGTGAAGGCACGGCGAACGTGACCTTTGATCCGATGGAGATGCTGCATCGATGTCAACAACTGCTGGACAAGGTCGCCTCCGTTGGTTCCTTTGATCGCATCGCGATCACGAATCAACGATCCAGCGCCATCGCCTTTGAGCGCAACCGACCTCGAGCGATCGGGATGGCGATTAGTTGGGAGGACTTACGAACTGCGAGTCAGTGCCTCGCCCTTTCACGCGCAGGTGCCGCATTCGCCCCCAATCAATCCGCAACCAAGTTCGCCTGGCTCTTGGATCGCTATGGATCTGAATACCCTGATCTCATGGTCGGCACAATCGATACCTGGCTGACCTTCGCCCTTACCGAAGGCAGTGTGCTCGCGACCGATGCCACGAACGCAGCAATGACCGGCTTAGTCGACTCCTCTGGCGTCCGTTGGGATACCTCCAAGCTTGAGCTACTAGGGATGAGCATCAACAATCTTGCCCCGATCATCGATGTCGTTGCCAATCGTGGTGCTTACATAACGGCAAATGGTCCAGCCTCCATCATGGTCACGCTCGCAGATCAGCAGGCCTCACTCGCTGGCCAACGCGCGAAGGCGAAGGTCACCCTCGGAACCTCCGCGGTAGCCGACATCGACCTGGCCGAGGACACCCCTCGCTATGACCGTCGAGGCCCTCAGGGCACCTTTCCGATCGTCACCGCCACCGCATCAGGACGCGCCACCTTTGGACTCGAGGCGTTCTGGATGAACGCAGGCTCGGCCATTGGCTGGTTACTGCGCAACGGACTCTTGAACAGCCCCGATGACTCCGAACAGGTCGCAGCCAAGGCGATACCTGAAGCGATCCCCACCGTCGTGCCAGCTCACTCAGGAATTGGTGCTCCGATCTGGGACTTTGGCGGCCGATGTGTCATCGCCAACCTAGCCCCCACTGCCGGTCGACCCGAAATCGTCCATGGATTCCTTCTCGGCATCGCCTGCGCCGCCGCCGACCTTATCGGAGCGCTCACCCACGACAGCAGTGCACGACTGGAATCAATCGGCCTCGATGGCAAGGTCGCCTCGAATCCCATCGTCGCCTCCGCTCTCGCAGCACTTACCCCACAACCGCTCGTACTCTCTCCCAGCCCTGAGGCAACAACTCTCGGAGCAGCGCGTCTTGCGCTCGGCATCCCACGAGAAGCCCTCCCGAGAGGGCGTATCGTCGAGCCTGGAGACACCGCCTTCGTGGCGCACTACTACGAGCAGTACCATCAGAGTTTGGAGTTAGCTCGAGAGGCACTGCCTGCGCTCAGCAAGGTCTCGTTCTAGCAGGGTCTCGTTCTCGCAGGGTCTCGCTGCCAAAGTGCAACGGACGTTCCGAGCTGCGAGCGATGCTCTACGTTGGCGGACGACCCCTTGAACCCGGCATATAGACACTGCGCGGTGCACCGCGAGAGTCTAAACCGGCCGCGAATTGTTCTCGTAGCTCGTCACCGATGGAGTCGGTCGAGCCACGCGGACTCGCCGCAGGACAAAACTACGGAAGGTATCGGTGATATTGTTCTCACCACGCTCTTCATCGGTAAGTGCATCACGCAGAACGTAGATCCCAGCAATAAACCACGGTACCGCACCAAAGACCCAGAGAATACCGGCGGCGATCTGTTGATCAGCCAAGAGCGACATTGTACGATAGGTACCCATCGCCCAGTCAAAGGCTGAGTACCAAGCACCCGACGACAGCCCCAATAGGATTGCTAGCAGCATGCACGACATCGAGACCGAAGCGATGTGAGCGAACCTCAGAATACCGTTTTCGTGATAGCGGCGCCGTCCCTGATCGATCGCGACGTACCACATGAAGACACCGGCGAAGAAGAAGGAGAACATCATCAGCTCCATCCTCCCCGAAGACTGCATCGCCCAGTCAAACGGACCAGGAACGTGCCAGATCCACATGGCACTATCGAACGCGATCACCGCCGCCCACGGCGAGCTAACCACTCGCGCGAAGCGCGCTACTCGTTCATGAGAAGCTAGCGTCCGGTACCCCCGTCGCATCCGCTCCATCAGCGAAGCCGGAACACCCTCTGCCATCTCGGCCCAAGGGTCGGAGATGATGAGGAAAGGTGGGGCAAATACCATGAGATCGAGGTGCCAAATCATGTGTACCCACTGATACACCATCGCCCAAATTGGAATCGGCGAGAAGAAGCCCACCACCATGAAAACGTTCGCGATCAACATAGCGAGCGCCCTGCGCTCATAACCCGCCCGAATCTCAGGAGACATCTGGGTACGCATACGACGAATGTGTCCTCGCCAGTAGGCAGCGATCGGCAACCCACAAAGGATTACCGCGTACCAATCGACATGCCAGTTATCAACGACATAGCCGAGAACTGAACCCGCCTTCACTATGACCATCGACATTGCCATCAGGTACACGTACAAACCCCAACCTCTCAACCCGTCTAGCTTGTAGGCTAGCAGATTCGCAAACGTTAGGTTCGAACCTACTCAACAACGAAAGGTCCCACCCTGAATGTGTGCAGCTATCTCTCATGAATGCAACTACGTGCCGTTTCATCAAGCAGGTCAACGATGACCCCTCAACGTATCGGAGTCATCGGCGGTGGGCAGCTTGCTCGCATGCTCTTTGGCGCAGCACTGGATCTCGACCTTGCGATCTCGTTCCTGGTGCGCCCAGGTGACGAAGGTATCGCGGGCCAGGCGGCCAACGTGACCGTCGACGAGCTGACCCTTGCCTCACTCGAACGCTTTGCAAGTCAAGTCGACGTCTTGACCTTTGAACACGAGTTGGCTCCTATCGAGGTCCTGAAAGAACTCGAACAGCGAGGTGTCTGTCTTCGACCATCTGCCGACACGATGGCTATCGCTGCCAACAAGCTGGCCCAACGAGAGCTCTTCCAACGACTGAAGTTGCCGATCCCCCGTTTTGTGAAGTTGCATGCCGATACCGTTTTCGACCTACCCTGTATCGCGAAGGCTATCACGGGAGGCTACGACGGTCGCGGTGTCCGTTGGATCAACGAAGCCTCAGAACTCGATCCCCTCGTCACGAGTGACACCCCCTGGCTTCTTGAGGAACTCCTCGAAGTCGATACCGAGATCGCCGTGCTGACCGTCTCCACACCCGAAGGGGACATCACCACCTATCCACCAGTACGGACAGTCCAACGCGATGGGATCTGCGTGGAGGTGCAGTGGCCATCCGGAGCAAGCGAGGATCTCGAGGGAAGGGCACGGGCAATCGCTACGGCGATCGCCCGTGACTTGGCCTACGTCGGCGTCTTGGCCGTCGAGTTCTTCGTCGTCGCCGGCAAGCTGTACGTGAATGAGATTGCTCCCCGAGTGCACAACAGCGGACATCTCACCATTGAGGCCGCTTCAACGTCACAGTTCGAAAACCATCTCCGTGCAGTCGCTGGACTTCCTCTTGGTCCCACAAACATGCGTACTCCTGCGACAATGGTCAACCTCTTGGGGAAGCTCACCTCCCTCGACGATTACGAACCACCTCCCAACACTCGTCTCCATCTCTACGGGAAGGAGGGGCGACCAGGTCGAAAAGTCGGCCATGTGACCGCGACAGCAGCAACCGTCGCTGAGGCCTCGCAGCTCGCCCATCGGGCCAGGGATAAGATCTGCATCCATGAGTAATGCGCATATCGCGATCGTGATGGGTTCGGACTCTGACTACCCGATAATGTCCCAAGCAGTAGAGGTCTGCGATGACTTCGCACTCCCCTATCACGCACAGGTCCTCTCCGCACATCGCACCCCACACGATATGCTCGACTTCGCCGCCACTGCAGCCGCAAAGGGTTACAAAGTGATCATCGCGGGTGCTGGTGGCGCGGCCCACCTACCTGGGATGCTTGCGGCAGCCACCGTTTTGCCAGTCATCGGGGTACCTATCCGCCTTGCGAACCTCGAAGGCCTCGATTCCCTACTCTCCATCGTACAAATGCCCCGTGGGGTGCCAGTCGCGACCGTAGGGATCAACAATGGGGCGAATGCCGCGCTCCTCGCCGTCCGTATTCTTGCGACCAGTGATTCAGAGCTCGCAGAGCAAATGGAGCACTATCTCCAGGCAAACGCAGAGGCCTCTCGCAACAAGAAACTACCGCCGACTCGCTGAGGGTCATCGTTCCCGACTCACCGTGATCGCTGGAACACCTTTTGCTTGAACATCCACCCGTCAGACCTGTCTCCATCGAGGCATGGAGCTGTCGGGTGTTCTGGTAGCAATCCCCCCGGTTGTACAATCCCCTCAGAAGGCTCCTCGAACCCGATCGTCCGCGTGCCAGAGCCGCTGGTCGAGCAGAGAGAGTCTTCACTCGCCCCAACAGGCTATCTGCCCATGCATGGTCGAGCTCGTTACTACCCGTATTGCCAACCCCGGAGGCACCCACCAACCCGAACCCAGCTGGCTACTGCGATGCGGCGCGAACGCTGGTCAAGAGTCGTGCCCCAGCACTGGATGGCCAATCCGAGCGATGCAGCTGCCACCGACAGTTGACTCCGATCTCACCAGGAGCCTCGGGTTCACGCTTTACAGAGTCGATGAGGGTGTAGCCAAGCCGGCGAGGCACTCCTCCACTGGCCCGGTTAGCCTCGTCGTGATGGACCTCGACCCTGTCGATCCCCGGAATCGAGAGGGCCGCTTCCGTGAGTAGGGCCGTCGTCAGAGTCGCAACACCTCGGCGAGTTTGCCGTGAATCGACCCAGTACCCGATCTCGAGCACCCCTGGACCGAGGCGGGCATGAAGACCAAAGCTACCCAGGAATGGGTGATCTGCATCGTAGGGGACATAGACCGCCTCGGCAGCGAGTTGCCCATCCAGTCGAAGCTGAGCCGAGATGAACTCCTCAGCCATGTCAATGGTGTAGTCGTCCGCCGCCCACGGCATCCACTGCCGCAGGTCGGCCCGAGACGCCACAACCGCGTCATAGAGACGTGCAACATCACCCTCTTCGATCAGGCGACATCTGAGCCAGCCAGCAGGAAGGATCTCTGGCGGAACAAATTGGGGACCCGCCTCAACACGATCATTGCTCGACATCAACGATACTTCCTCTCCCCCAAACGCCCAGGTGTTTGACCGGGCCATCTCACTGCCCTATCATTACTATCTATTGGGGCCATCTATCGTTGCCAAACGTCACTACCATACATCGTTATTCTAGCCTACCGGACGGAGCATCATTTGAGCTTGGCTTGGGGTAAGCAGCCCACATGGGCACTCACGCGTCGCAACCGGGTATGCAGCAGCTACGGTTCACGTTCAAACACCCTACACATCAGTACGCCCGAGCTTTGGTCCAAAGAAGGAACCACATGCAACAAAACGCCCTACAACAAGCAACTGTGCAACAAGGCGATGCGCGGATACGGTTATCGCTGCATCATCGAGCCTCAATCCTTCACGGTCACGACCGACTGGGACACAACCATCAGTTAGAAGGGTGTCAATCAACCAACCGTCCACCAACTCTAGCTCAGTGTCTCGACGAGTATCATTGAGCAGTATCGGATCAATCAACCTTGAAGCACACAGACTCCGAAGGAATGTAGAGCCGCCACCTTGAAGAAACCGTTGGAAACGAGATTGGGAACGACCTTACCGCACGTCCACACGAAGCGAGCCCGTCTCCCTAGGGGAACCTGTTGGGCGATACGTGCCTATTGCTGTGAGTGATAGATAGGTGAACCGACCGGTGCCCCAGCGTAGCCATTGACCGTATGACCAACGGCAGGATACTGCCAGGAGCGCTCTCCAAGGGATCCCTGCTGGGCGAGCGCTCCACCGATCATGACGATCACAATGATCGCGATCAACACCAACAATGCCGCAATCGGCTTTGGAATCTTATGGATCTCGGTGTCCACTACTCCCCACCTTCCCTTGGTTGCACGAGACTAAGTATAGGCAACGATAGGCCAGATGGCAAACTCGACGATCTAGCATGGAAAGGACGAAGGGGATCGGGTGATCGCGGAGCGAAAGCTCTGAGGAAGGTCGGGGCTCCATAGGGCAGGATGCTGGCTAACGGCCAGTCGGGGTGACTCGCAGGAAAGTGCAACAGAGAACAGACCGCCGTTGGTTGTCAGCAGCAATGTTTGACCCAACGGTAAGGGTGAAACGGTGCGGTAAGAGCGCACCAGCAGCTTCGGTGACGAAGTTGGCTCGGCAAACCCCATCCGGAGCAAGGCCAAATTTGAGTTAGGGCTGCCCGTCCGATACGACTCGTGGTAGGCCGCATAGATGGATGATCACCCAAGCGAAAGCTGGACAGAACCCCGCCTACAGATCCCCTTCGTCCTCCGCCACGAGTAGCGCGCCGCACTCCTCGCATGGCGACAAGGCTGACGGATTCGATGCGACCCTACCGCGCAACGCGCTGGACAGAGCCATATGGCAGTTGCCACAATAGCCGCCGTGCACCAGTGCGAGCGCCGGTCGTATCCCCCGCTCATGGGCGGCTCTGATCAGTGCTGCAGTGGGTTCAGGCAACTGAGCAATAAGCGCATTGAGTTCAGCCAGTTTGGCCTCACGCTCGGCCGTAAGCTCGCCGCGAAGTCGCTCCTGATCATCTACCAAGGTGGCGTAGCTGGCTCGTTTGAGTTCGAGTTCGGCGACTGCATCCGCGAGCTTGACTTTACGCTCCTCAGACTCCTCCATCAACTCAAGTTCAGCCTCCTCGACCGCATCGAGCTTGCCTTGGAGTACCTCGGTCTCATGCTCGATCTGGGTTGCCTGGCGATAATCACGAGCGCCCTCTGCGGCTCGAACACGGTGTAGTCGTGACGCCAGATCAGCCTGTTCAGCTGCCAGCTCCTCAGCTCGTGCAGTTGCGGCCACCTCAGCTGCTTCGAGGCTCCGCACCTGCTCCTCAAGTCGGGAAATACTCTGCTTGGCCTCTCTCCGTGCATCGCGCAGACCTGGAGCCTCTAGGGCTGACCCGGCGCGCTGTAACTCCGTCTCCAATAGAACGACTTCACGAAGTGCTGGCATAGACAATTACGCTAGCACCCCAGCCCCAAGACTTGCGGCGACCTCGACCCAAAGACTCTCTGGAACCACGACAGGCACCATTGCAACTACTTTCCCATCACCATTGAACGAAGTGTCGCGGAGCCACTGACGAACTCTCACAACACCGCGACGATCGACGAGACTCAGTCGCATGAGACGCAGCCGGCACAGCATTCCTGGACGCCGTGGAGCAAGCGATCGACCAAGCAGTGTACCGGCGATTGATGCAGCGCAGCCACCCTACGACGACCCCCGCTGGTCATCATCCCTTGCACAACGATAACACACCACGTCTCCGGCCATTCATTGACTTCCTCACCACATCGCCGTTAGCTGGGCCAGCCTGTGGAATGCGACACAAACGGAGTCCAAACTTCGTACTTCATCCTGAGATGAGTAGGATCAGAGGCTACCATTGCTCGCGGATGCTGAAGAGGACGATTTCGAACTCCCTACTCTCAATCGCTAGTTTTGCGCACCTTCAGACCCGCACTCGACGAAAATACTCCTACGGTCAGGAGCGACGATCAGCGTCTGATCGTCAGCATTGCAACGTTCCTGCTATCGATGGTGCGCCCACGAGCGCAAGCAGCCCGAGGTCGAGCAACGCTCGTTATTGAGCAATGCCGACGATTGGGGCGGAAAGTGGATGGCTACCACCCAACCCACTTAGCCCAAGCGAGTAGGTGTTGCCAAGGAAATCAGCATCGCCAAAGCTATAGATGAACCCTGCCTGAGTCGCCATCCAGTAGCCACCACCATTCGCTGTTGGGACAATGCCGACGACCTGGGATACGAGTGGATGGCTACCACCCAACCCACTTAGCCCAAGCGAGTAGGTGTTGCCATAGAAGCCAGCATCACCGAAGTTGAATATACCGCCGTCAGCGCCCACCAACCAGTAACCAGCTCCATTCGGGGTCGTCGCCATGCCGACGATCGGAGCAGAGAGAGGGTGGGTTCCACTCAAACCGGTGAGGCCATCGGAGTAGGTGTTGCCGTAGAACTTCGCATCGCCAAAGCTAAAGATTCCGCCGTCCTTGCCGACCAGCCAGTATCCACCGCCATTGGGTGTCGAGGTGATGCCGACGATCGGGGCTGAGAGAGGGTGTCTTCCACTCAAACCGGTGAGGCCAAGCGTGTAGGTGCTACCGTAGAACTTCGCATCGCCAAAGCTGTAGACCGTACCATCTTGGGTAACCAACCAATAACCTTTCCCATCGGGCGTCGCCGCCATGGCCACCACGGGTGAGGCAAGGGGGTGGGTTCCACTCAAACCGGTGAGGCCAAGCGTGTAGGTGCTGCCGTAGAATCCCGACGCGCCAAAGTTAAAGACTCCGCCGTCCTTGCCGACCAGCCAGTATCCACCGCCCATCGGGTCTTCAACCACGCCTACAATCGGAGCTGCAAGCGGTCGTGATCCAGTGAGTCCGGTGATCCCGTCGCTGTAAGTAGTGCCGTAGAATCCCGACGCGCCAAAGTTGAAGACTCCGCCATCAGCAGCGGCGAGGTGATAGCCCACCGCAGGCATTCCAGTTGTCACCGATGCACTTGTTAAACTTGTAGCTGATAAAGCGACGCTGCCAGAAGATACCGCAACCCCAAGGAGACCAGCCAGACTTAGCACTCCCAAACTAGCCATCAAACCGCCACGGCGAACTTTCATTGACATCTCCTCGTCTCGGTGCAACCGGCATCAGTAGAAGACCGATCACACTGGTCCTTCGGAACCGCCACCGAATCCAGATGTACAAAGAGAACTATTTCTCCTAGATCTTTACAACCAAGAAGGAACGTATTCACTCTGCGACGAAGCATTGAAGCCCAGGAGCACCTGTCACGAAGGAGATTCGTCGGACGATGGTGGGTGATCAAGCGTTCTCTCAACGAATCCGCTCGGATCCACTGGGACTAGAACTGGTTGGAGGGCCCCAGGATTTCAGCGTTCTCATCGCTCGTCAGTAACAAAACTGGAAAGAGACAATGCTTAGAAACGACAAGCCTTGCAAGAGACAAGGTTTGAAACAGATAGCGATCATACCAGCGGGTGCGGTGAGTGATCGATGGGGGCACCCGGGTCCGATGACTCACACGAACAAAGCAGGCATGTATCGGTGGCATGTCGTTAAACCTGGACATTTGAACCCTGTCCTTCGTTCTAGGTTGCGCGCTCAACCACTACACCCAACACGTCGTATTCGCCCTCACAACCCACAAGAGCTGACCTCCTTGGAGCCGTCTTTGCCCGCTGACAAGGGAGTGTTTCGTCTCCCCAATGACCCTGTGTCTCCCCAATGACCCTGTGTCTCCCCATGGGCCGCTGCGGCTTGCTCCGACGGTTGGCGGGCTGCTTGTTGCAGTCAGGGGCTCGTACAACCTTTGTGGGCTATGGGGTGACGGTGGCAGACTCCCAGACGACGATCGTATGGGCGATTCGGTCTTGTAGTGTTCTGCGCTCAGGATCAAAGAGTGCTGGCAGGTAGCCAAGAAAGATCACCGCCATCGAGATGAAGGCGACAACCAGCCGGATGAGGACGGTGACAGGCTCAAGCTCAGTCCCCTCCATGGGAACTACTCGTACATGGGCCGCACGCGCCCCGAGGGTCTGTCCGTTGACCATGACACGCATCAGGACAAAGTATCCAACGATAAGCGCGATGTTGATGATGTAGACAATCGGACCCATCTCAAAGCGAACGACCGAAAAGATCGGATTCTCAAGCCCACCCATACCTCCGAGCAACAGCTCGAGTATCAAGCTACCAAAGAAAACGACCAGCGCATCGAAGATAAAAGCTTCGACTCGACGACCGATCGAAGCAAGCTCCGCGCCCGGTACTGCATCACTCACTCTGTCGCTCCATCCCACTCGTTACATCCACATGATCGATCGCTTGGATCCATCGGCGCTCGCGAAGCGCTAGCGCACCCCACACCACGAGGCCCAGCACCCCAGCAATGGTACCAGCGATCGTGACGTCTGCCCAACCACCGATCCCATAAAGTATTGAGGCAAGACTGGAACCGAGCACGCCGCCGAGGAAGTAGAAGACCATGTACACCATGGTGATGCGACCTTGTGCTCCGGGTGCGAGCTGATAGATCAGACTCTGATTCGACAGCTGAGCACCCTGGATACCCGCGTCAAGGGTCGCCGTCAAGACAACGAAGAGCACGATCGAATCGTGGGTCAGGAAAAAGGCAAAGTACGACAGTGCAATAAGCGCAAAGGAGATGACGGTCGTGAATGCAGTGTGTCCGCGATCAGCTAAGGCGCCAACGACGCGAGCCGAGAGCACACCTGCCAACCCAGCGAAGCCAAAGAGCCCGATCAGGCCCGAACTGAGGTGATACGGATGCGCCGACAATGCAAAAGCCATCGTCGTCCAGAAGATCGAAAACGCCCCAAAGCTCAACATGCCGAGGAAGGAGCGAAGCCGAAGGATCGGCTCTCGTTGCAACAGACGGAAACCATCACGCCACATGTCGACAAAGGCAATTGCATGTTTGTCACTCTCAGCTGGGAGGCGCAGCCAGACGACGAGTGCAAGAATGGCCGAGGCAGCGGCTGCGACGAGAAAGACACTGTGGTAACCGGCGAGATCAGCAAGCGCCCCCGAATAGGTGCGTGCGAGCACAATACCCGCCAACAGCCCAGCCATGACTTTTGCAATCTCGGAGGATCGAACCTCCGGCGGTGCTGCGGCCGCCACATAGGTGACGGCCAGCTGAGCGACGACCGAAAAGATCCCGACCCCGATCAGCGACACACCCAGCGGGATCGTACCGGTGACGAGTCCCGCACCGATATCGAAGAGGCCGGCCAACAACAGTGACAACACGATTAAGAACCGCCGGTCGAAGCGATCGCCGAGCGGGAGCAGGACGCCGAGACCGACGACAAAGCCGGCCTGGGTGACGGTGATCAAAAAGCCCGCGTTGCCGCCGGAGAGATGGAGCGCGACCGAGACGATATGCAGCAGTGGCTGCAAATAGTAGGTATTCGCTACACCAACACCGGCCACAATCGCGAGCAAGAGTGTAGGTATACGCTTATGAGCCATAGAGTTGCTTTGTCTACCAGCCTATCAGGGCAGGTAGACTTATAGGGTACCTCGAGTAAGGAGCACGACCCATGGACCCGATTACCGCAATCATCGAGATCCCGCGAGGATCCAAAAACAAGTACGAAGTCGACCACGAGACCGGAGCGGTCTGGCTCGATCGCACCCTTTTTACACCGATGAGCTATCCACTTGACTACGGCTTCATTGATGACACCCTCGGAGAGGATGGTGACCCGCTCGACATCCTCCTCCTCGTCGACGTTCCGACCTTCCCAGGGTGCCATGTCAAGGTTCGACCAGTGGCGTGCTTTGTCATGTCCGACGAGAATGGGCGTGACGTGAAGATTCTTGGTGTCCCCGCCAAGGATGTCCGTTACGAGCGCTACCAAGAGTTGAACGACCTACCAACGCATGTCCAGGACGAAGTCGAGCATTTCTTTAGCCACTATAAGGATCTTGAGCCGGGTAAGTCGGTCACCATTGAGGGTTGGCGCGACCTCGCCCAAGCGCGTGACGAGATCGAGGCCTCCATCAAGAGGTATCAGCATTGATGGCTACCGTGGACCAAGAGCGCCGTGCCCAACTCGAAGCGTTGCTTACCAAACTCCGACCTGCCGTCCAGGCCGATGGCGGTGATCTGTACCTTGCCTCCGTCGATACCGAGACCGGCAAGGTCGTCGTTGGCCTCTCAGGGGCATGCTCGAGTTGTGCGATCTCAACGACCACGGTCAAACTCGGTGTGGAGCGCATTCTCAAGGCCAAGCTTCCTTGGGTGACCGATGTCGAAGGCGATCTCGACACGTCACTCGACTTCGAAGAAAGTGCGCGCCTTGGCACTGGCGCCTATGTGCCGATCTCGATTCGCAAGAGTTGACCCGTGGGGGTAATCGAGCGCTCCGACCATGGTGCGACCGCAGTCCTCAGGATCGATCGGGCCCAAAAAAAGAATGCACTCAGGCTTGAGGACTTCGACGAGCTCGCAGAGGCACTCACCGCCGCCGATCATGACCAGGCGGTGCGGGTGATCGTCCTCACTGGTACCGCGGATAGCTTCTCTGCAGGCGCTGATCTCAAGTCGCTCGCCAACTATGAGCAGAACCCCCTCGCCCATCTCGCCCGGGTACATCGCTGCGCACGGACACTTGCCACCGTGGCAAAGCCAACCATTGCTGCCATGAACGGCGTCGCAGTAGGTGCGGGACTCAACCTCGCACTCGCCTGCGATCTGGCCATCGCTGGTCGATCGGTGATGGTGAGTGAGATCTTCCTCGATCGTGGCCTCACACTCGACTACGGCGGTTCAGCACTTCTTGTCCAGCGGATCGGGCTCCATCGAGCCAAAGAATTGGCCTTCTTCGCCTCGCGGCTCGTCGGTGAAGAGTTACTTACCTGGGGACTCGTCAACACCGTCGTCGATGACGACCAAGTCCTCTCCACTTCGCTTGAATGGGCCGATCGACTCACGCAACGCTCCCCTACTGCCCTCGCTCTCACCAAATCGCTCCTCAATCGAGCGGCGTCTTCGCTGACCCAAGCGATCGACCTTGAGGTGATTGCCCAGGTGGCCGCGCTATCGGATCCGAGTATCGCCTCGACTCTGACCAACTTTTAACTCGAGGTTCTTGCGGTGGCCGAGGAGGGAATCGATCCCATCACCAAAGCGGTCGCCCAGATCCGTTTCGTGCAACCCTACCAAGCGACGAAGTGGTATCTCTGCCCAGGCTGCAACACCGAAATCCCACCGGGGACCGGGCACTTTGTCGTCGTACCGATCGACAACATCGAACTACGTCGTCATTGGCATCGACGTTGCCTCAACTGGGAGACAGAACACGGGCGGATCTAACCCAGTAACATTCACGTAGCGACCAGCACCGACGACGCAGAGAGGATCTTTGACGGGCATCGAGGGTTGGGGCCAGTTGAAGTGGTTGGAACACTTGTGGGGTGATCCACCTGAGATGAACGACCTCGAATGTGAGAGGACCAACCATAACAGATCCGGGGACCAAACACCCCATAGGAGCGAATGTCGCCTGGGCTTTTACTTTCACGTTCGATACCACCGCAGATAGGAAGATGTTGAAGTTATTGCACATCATCAATGAAAGCTCAAGGGCCCTGCTGACTGCCACTGGAACCGTGTAGTGCCAAGAATGGTCTTGGAGTGTCCTCAACGCGTGGCATCTCCACCCAGCTTCACATTCCCGAGGAGAGAGTGAGCGAGGAAGAGTCCACGATTGTCTTGAGCACCGAGCACCACATGATGGAGAAAGAAGCAGGGCTCTACCCCAGCATGGACATTGCCTATTGTTAGAGGTCACCGATCTGGAAGAGGCTCTCAACCTCGATCTGTTTGGCGAGTTCGTCCGCGAAGAGGCAGGGTCTCGACACGTTACCCGACGCTTGCGCTAGGCGCACAGGCTGGTATCGATTGTGATATGCGAGCGATTTTTCGGGACTGAGCAGTAAGAGACAACGTGGGATCCACGAGATTGTTTGACCAGCCTTGCAGGAGAAGGAAGCAACGGATAGTGTAAGCATATCTGCTAGCATTGCAGGGGTGACCGACAAATGGAGCTGCTTCGCTGGGGATTTGCTCAAGCGTTCAAGGGCGCAAGCAGGCCTGTCTCAGCGCCAACTCGCTGCGCTCGCCGGGGTGAGCAATGTGGAAGTAGCACGCATTGAATCCCATCGGGTTCAACCGAGTATTCCCACACTTGGCAGACTTTTGGACGTGTGTGGTTCGGGTGTGGAGCTCTCTGGGCGATACGTCGACAACAGGGTGGATGCGATTACGGCA